>JBEBTM010000485.1:0-3528 GCA_040393745.1 Thermogutta terrifontis
GCCACGATGTTTCGGTTGGCCGTTTGGCAGTTTCTCGACAACGAGGTCGTTACCGTTTTTAACGAGCTTGCCCTCCATGTGACTTCGCAAGTCGAAGTCGCCGCGGTGGGCGATGCCTTCCAGTTCGCCGAACTCGCCCGGCAGCAGGAACGGAAATTGGTATTCGATGTCCGCTGTGCCGCAGGAATAATGCGAAAGCTCGTCGGCGTCGTGTTCCCGGAGCCGGAGTCGCTCACCGGCCAGGCCCATTTCAGTGTACCACGAAAAACGACGGTCCCGCCAGTAGCGGTACCACTCGGACGATTGGCTCGGATGGCAGAAGAACTCGATTTCCATCTGCTCGAATTCCCGGCTCCGGAACGTGAAATTGCGAGGCGTGATTTCGTTGCGGAAACTCTTGCCGACCTGGGCGATGCCGAACGGAACCCGAACCCGCGTGCTGTCACAGACGTTTTTAAAATTGACGAAGATCCCCTGGGCGGTTTCGGGGCGTAAAAACGAAGCGTCGTCGTCGCTACCAAGAGCGCCGATGACGGTCTTAAACATCAGATTGAACTCGCGAGGTTCGGTAAGCGTGCCGGGATTTTTCGCGTCGGGCCCCACGATGGCGTCGAGGTTGCCGATCTTGGAAATCGGTTCGATCTCACCGCCCCATCGTAGCGTTTCAAGGTCTTTTTTGCGAAGTCCGAAGAACTTTAGGGCGGCCTCGTTCAGGGCGTCTTGGGTGTTCTCGGTCTCCATGGTCGTGACGAAGACGCTCATTTCCCGACCCGGCTCGCCGCCTTCACCGCGTTTGGTCCCCGCGACGAAGCGGCCCAGGACATGGTCGTAACGATAACGTTTTTTCGATTCCTTACAGTCGACCATGAAATCATGGAACAAATCGTAATGGCCGCTGCATTTCCAGACTTGCGGGTGCATGATGATCGTACAATCCAAGCCGGTCATTTCGTACGACTGCGGGGCGCCTCGGGGCACGATCATTTCGTTATGGGCCATGACCATGTCGTGCCACCAGGCGTCTTTGACATTTCTCTTGAGCAGCACGCCGAGCGGGCCGTAGTCCCAAAACCCGTTGAGTCCGCCGTAGATTTCCGAAGATTGAAATAAAAATCCCCGGCGTTTGCACAGGGCGACCAGTTGTTCCATTTCCATGGGATGTTTCTCCTTTTCTCATTGAGCCGGTACTCCGGCGCTTCCCTGTTTTCGCCGGAGTAACCGCCAAATGTTGAGACCAACGGGGATTATACCCCGATTCATCCCGCGTGAAAACCTGTTCCCATGGTTGCTTCTATTGTTTTTCATGCCCGGTCAAGTTACAATGCGGAGGTAGATCGGGCAGCCGTACCATCCCCCATCCCGGCAAGACCATGAAAACGAACGCCGCCTCCTCCTTATTCTTCTCCCCGTTCATCGGTTTTTGGTTTCTTTTCGTCCTGTTTTCCTGGGCTGATGCGGCTTCGGGTAACGACGAAAAACCACCACTCCTCGCCGGCACCGTCGTCGATTCCGAAGGCAACCCCGTTGCGGGAGCCCTCGTCCGGCCAAGCAGGGTATCTTCAGAAAATCAAACGCAGACGACCGACGAAAACGGTTGCTTTGCGTTTTCGGCGGTCGAATTCCGCACCGGTCGGCTCCTGGCCCAATCGCCGGACGGAATCTTCATGGGAACCTGCGAGATCGACGAAACGGCCGAGCCGGTTGAGCCGAAAGTCACGCTCCAGCCGGCCCGAAAGATCACTGGAATCGTGACCGATGCCGGGGGAAAGCCCGTTGCTGAGGCGTTTGTACTGGCAACGTCCCTTTACGAGGAAGTTGTGAGGACGCAAACCGATTCGCAGGGCCGATTTACCTTCTTTTTCCCCGAGGACATTAAAATGGATGCCCTCGTAGCCTTGAAAGACGGAGTCGGATTCGATTATATTTGGACCATGGAGTCACCCGCCTCAAGCGAATACCGTTCCTTCGGCCGAAACGGTGATCCCAAACGGAGAAAAAAATCTGACGGTCCCTTCACCTTGCAGTTCGACGGCGTCCGGCCACTCCGGTTCAAGGTGCTCGACGAAGACGGCAAACGACTCGAAGGCATCGAAGTTCGGCCTTGGTATTTCAATAAAGAAGGGCAACTCACCGATTTGAACATCGGGACCGAACTCTATCGACGAAGCACCGGTCCCGATGGATTCGTTTCGTTCGATTTCTTTCCCGCTTGGCAAAAGGATGGTGTGACGTTTTTTGCCAACGAAAACCCGAAAACGATCAAACAAACCCAAACGTGCCGCTTTTTGCGAGGCCGAATCGATTTGCGTCCCGATTCTTTTGCGGCCGAAAATGAAATCACAATGCGTCCTGCCGTGACGGTTCGCGGGCAAATCCGGTTCCCCAACGGAACCCCTGCCGTGGGTTGGCTGCTTCGGGCCCAAGGCGATCCGGACCAGTACGAGCAATCCACCACAGACGGCCAGGGTCGATACCTTGTGCCGGTTGTTCCCGAATCGCAGATCAATCTTTCCGCGGAACGTCCCTCGGGGCTGTTGGGTGCGGCGATCGACGAAGACTGGGTTTGTGCCACTCGCCGGGATGTTGGCGTTAGTGCCGGACCCGTTCTCACCGAGGATTTCATCTTGGAGCGGGGCACGAAAATGACCGGCCTGGTCACCGTGGGCAAGGACGAAAAGCCGCTGAAGACGGGCACGATGATCGTTAATCCGCTCACGCCGCAGGAAGCCTCGCAGGATGAGCCGGGCAACATCCGGTGCTGGTGGTGGACGCCGATCAAGGACGGTTCCTTCGCCTTTTATGCCGTGCCGGGCCATTATCGGATTCAGTGCCAAACCGGTAAAAGTCAGCCGGAGCAGGTTTTTCTCGAAGCGGGCCGGGAATTGACGGTCGAATTGCACACCGAGGAAACGCGACTGGAGACATTGGTCCCCATCATGCTCCCTGGAAAGGTTCAAACCGATGACGATCCCCCCAAGCCGATTGCCGGGGCGGAGATTCAATACCGTTCTTTCCACGGTTTCCCCGGTCGCCACGAAGACTATCGGACCGACGATAACGGTGAGTTCGAAATCCCCCAGGACACGACAAGTCTTTATGTCCAGGTTCTCACGTCTGACGGCGAGCGGGGAGTGATGGTCAAGGTGCCGCCCACGGAGAAAAATGTCGTTCTCATCCCCAAACCACTGGGCACGATTACGGGGAAAATCATCCACAAGGACACGCAAAAACCCGTGGTCGGCAAAAACATTCGCTGTGGCATTAACATCCAGGGAGAAGGCGACGAATCACGCTATTCCACCACGGGATTTCTTCGGACCATGTTAACGGACGAAAATGGCGAATATCGCTTTTCCGGCCTTCCCTGCGGCGTCGAATATCAAATTGACTTCCTCCGACGGCCGCGCGGCGAGCCGGACGACGACACCGGCGGCTCGACCTCGTACAATCTCATTGCCAAAACCGATCCCCGGCCTGGTGAAGAAAAAGAACTGGGCACGTTCGAATTTCTTCCCCGTGTCAACGGGA
>JBEBTM010000486.1:0-3518 GCA_040393745.1 Thermogutta terrifontis
TGGGGCCGGGAACTGCTTAGCGAAGCCCGATATTTTCACAGCGTGTCCATGCTTGACGATCCCTTCCGGGTCCGCGACTGTGTAGAAAAATACGGGCTCAAACTTTCGGCCTTATCATCGCACAGCCAGCTTTCCAAACCGGAAATCGCGGTGGAATATCTCAAGCAGGCGGCCCGTTTCGCCAAGGAATGCGGAGCTCCGGTCATCAACACCCACGAAGGCCATAAACAGCCCTGGTCGACCGAAGAGGAAGATTTCGTGCTCATCAAGTATTCCCTCAAGGAAGCCGAAAAGATCGCTTCACGCCGCGGCATCAAGATAGGACTCGAAATGCACCAGACCTATTCTCTGATTCCGGCCAAGTATGACCGGATCATGGACCTGGTACCATCACCGTGGATCGGCGCCAACTTCGATACGGGCAACGCCTACCTCGGCGGCGAAGATCCCCTTCCATGGATGGAACACATCAAGCATCGCCTGGTTCATATGCATGCTAAGGATATTTCAGTCGAGCAGTCCGATGCCGAACGCGGCAAAGTCATGGGTACCGCCGTGGGCTGCGCCTGCGGGGACGGTGTGATCGACTGGGAAGCCGTGATGGCGATTCTGCGTACGATCCCGCAGGACATCGTGCTCAGCGTGGAATGCGGTACACTCGACCAAGCGGCCCGGAGCGTGGAGCATTTGAGAAAAGTCCGGGATAAAGCCATGAAGGCCGATTGAGTATCACTTGCCATTTCGGCAGGCGGCTGAGTTGTTTATTTTTTCAAACCCCGAGTAAAAGCAACCATGCAAACGAAACAAACCCGACGTGATTTTTTCGCAACGACAACGGCCGTGATCGGCACCGCCGTGGCCGTACCGCTTTTTATTCCCCGGAGCGTGTTCGCTCAAAACGGACGGCCCGGCGCCAATGAACGCATCGGCATCGCCGGAATCGGAGTGGGGCGGCAAGGCGGGCCCGTGCTCAACAATGTCCTGAAAGACAAGCGAACCCAGGCGATTTGCGTCTGCGACGTTTGGAAAAAACGGGCCGAAGACGTCGCCGGAAAACACAACGCCAAAGACGTTTATCAGGATTACCGTAGGGTTATCGAACGAAAAGACGTCGACGCCGTCGTGACCGCCACGCCGGAACATTGGCGCAGCCTCATTTGCGTTAGCGCCGCCTTGGCCGGAAAACATCTTTACGTTGAAAAACCGATCACACTGACCATCGAAGACGGCAAACTCATGCGCGCCGCGGCTCGGAAAACCGGGATCAAATTCCAATGCGGCTCGATGCAGCGTTCCTATCGGATCAACGATTTGGCCTGCCGCTTCATCCGTGAAGGGCACCTCGGCAAAATCAAGGAAGTCGTTTCGGCCAATTACGAATCGCCTTGGCTTTACGGCATGTCGGCCGATCCCGTGACGGAAGGACTCGATTGGGACATGTGGTGCGGCCCGGTGGAGCCCGTACCGTTCAACAAGGAACTTTTCGTCCCCCGGGGCAAGCCTGGCTGGCTCTCATTCCGGCTGTTTTCCGGCGGTGAAATGACGGGTTGGGGGACCCACGGCTTCGACCAAATCCAGTGCGCTCTCGGCCGAGACGACACCGGCCCCGTGGAAATTATCGTCGACGGCGCGAAACTCGAACCGCTGACGTACGATAAACCCACGGAAAAGAGTGTGGGCGACGGGCTCTGCTCCAAACCGCTGTTGACTTATCGTTACGCAGACGGGCTCGAAGTCAAACTGTCCCGGATCGTACCCTGGAACAGCGGCTCTCGCGGCGGCGGCGTGTTCGTCGGTGAAAAAGGCGAGGTCGAAATCACCCGGGGCAAAATGGTTTCCAATCCGAAGGAGCTCGCCGAAGATTGGCTCAAACGGCATGCCGATTTCAACTTGCCGAGTCATGAAACCGACTGGATCAACTGCATCTACGAGGACAAAACGCCCATCGGCGAATTGGAGACTGGCATTCGAACCGCGACGATTTGTCACATCCTCAATATTGCACGTTACCTGGGCCGAAACCTGAAATGGGATCCGGTAAAGGAGGAATTCGTCGGCGATGACGAGGCGAACACCTGGCTGCGCCGTGAACACCGGAAAGGATTCGAACAACCCGCGGTGAGTTGACGTAGTCGCTATCGTGAGGACTATCCCCAAGTTCCGCTTTGTTGCACTTGAGGCTCTTGGATATCACGGATCCAGATCGCCCAGGACGAATTGGGTCGCGGCGAGGTAGAACTTGAGCATCATGGGGTCCCAGAAGACACGGGGATTGTGGCCGAACGCACTGTAGCAACACCGGCCTTTTCCGTGCGTTTTTATCCAGACGAGGGCGTAGTCCTCGTCGTCCCGTTCTTTGACGTCACCGAACGGCTCACGCCGCAGGTTCGATCGCGCGTTATCCAAGCTCAACAGAACCTGTTGTTTTTCACGGGAAAACGGCGGGCCGAAGCGGAGAATTTCCTCCTTGTACGAAAAACCGTCCCTGGGAAAAAATTGCGTGAGCGGATGTTCCGGGGCTTCAATACGCACGAAAACCTGCTCGTCCGTTTCCCGATGTTTCATACCCCGGGCTCCGATCATTTCACCGAAGACGGGCCAGTCGTCCCCACCAACGGCGTTTTCGTCTTCGGCTCCGTAACGGATAAAGGCTTCCGAGGCCCCGTGGACGGCAAGGAGGCCGCCGCCGTTTTGGACGAACTCTTCGAGATTTCGGCGGAAGTCGGGCCGCTGAAAAAGATTGCCCACGGTATTGTTGAAAACCACGGCGTCGAACTTTCGGAGATTCTCCGCTTCAAAAACCGTAGGGTCGCTGGACACGAAGGCGTCAAAGGCCCGGGTCCGGAAGCCGATCTGCCGGAACGCATATTCGGCGCAGACAACGGATCGGTGGCCGTCGTAGTCGATGTTGAGTCCGAAAACGAGCAGGTTTCGGCGCTGTTTCGGCTTGACCACAGGTGCGGTGGGAACAGCCCTGTCGATCAAATCGCGATCGCTTTGCAGCAGGGTTCGCTCGGGAAGCTGTCGGACATAAGGCCGATAGGGTTCTTTCGGCGGCGTAGCGGGTTCGTCGGCCCGGCTATGGGAAAGACCGGCAAGAGAAAAGCACGCGACAAGAAAGACGATGGTCGGTTTCATGGCGACGAAAAACAAAGAGGGACGGATCATTTGGCAACCCGTTCATTATAACAGAATCCGTTCGATGAAAGCAACGGTCAGCTGTTTTTTCGAACGAGCCAGTCGCCGAGGGTCGGGAAAAGCTGGGCAACGGCAAAGAGCAACCGAGCTTTTGCGGGGACGACCAATTCCGGTTTGCGCCGCTCGCAGTAGGAAAGAATTTTGCCCGCAAGCCAGTTCGGGTCGATGCGGCCGACTTTCACGCCGGCACCGGGCGCCCGCGCGGCATCGGGGATGTCCTCCAAGCCTTCCAGCGGGTAGAGCCGTTCATTGTCACGCCGAATCGGGCCGGGACCGACCAGCAGGACGTGCAATCCTTCGGGGCCCAATTCGAGCCGCAA
>JBEBTM010000487.1:0-3509 GCA_040393745.1 Thermogutta terrifontis
ACTTCGGTGCTCATGGGCACCCGGATGCTCGAAGCCATTGCCGTGATGGGCGAGCGGCGGATCAGCGAACTGCCCGTCGTCGACGAGCAGAATTTCCCCGTGGGCATGATCGACATTACGGACCTGATTTCGGTATTCCCCGAATGCACGTCGATCTGGCCTATGGAAACACCGACCCTGAAAATTGCTTAACCCAGCGTGGCTGGGCCGTCATTCGAGCTTCCGCTCGTTGAATGGACACGCTCCCGCTGGTCGCTGTATCATCGTGAAATAATTCATGATCCCGAGTATGAGTAACACAGAGCCGGGAGGGAGCGAAACATAGCCCCTGGAGAGTACGAAACCTCAAAAAAGCCGAAGATGCGTTTCCTTGCCTCGTTAATCACATTTGCCATTCTCCTAGGATCCTATTTCCTGTACGGATTCGTCTTCGTGCCGCTGGTCATGCCCGTGACCGAGGGGGCGTCCCGAGAAGTGCTCGGCGACGATGTTCCCCGGGAAATGCTCGAACCGTATCTGTTCCTCTTTCCCGAGGGTTCCTGGGAACGTGATCCCGAGGTGAAGCTCGAATTCCTGCAATTCGGGGACACGATCGTTCTTTTTCAGCAGGATGATATCACCGGCAATACCGCCGTTTTACGTCCCTGTACGCTCTTGATGATTTCCGGCGAAGACGATCCGGAACTCAACGATGGGCAGCGTGAACAGCGCCGGCGCCAAGCCGTGGTCCTGCGAACGCCGGGCCAAGCAGAAATCGAATTCGACGGTCCACTGAACCTGGGGCAATTTCCGTTACCAAAAATGAAGGAAGGTCGCCTCAACGGCAAAGTCACGATCTGGAGCGACATGAAGGAAGACGGACCCCGGGACGATTTTTACCTGGAAACCGAATATGTCGGTTTTACGGACACTCCGACCCGAACGGAAATCAAAACCCGGTACGATGTTCGCTTCCGGTTCGGTGACCATTCCGGCGAAGGTCGGGCTCTTACACTCATCATGGCATCCGATCCGGCCGTTCCGAAGAGTTCGAAGGAGCTGAACCATGTCAGTTTTGAAACACTCAAGCGGCTTGATTTGCTCTTCCCGAAGGATGAGAACGCCGTGAATGTCGACACCGCCACGCTGACACCGCCGCTTGCCCTCAATGCGACTTCCACGGAAAAAATCGCCGCCCCGGCTCCGACCGACGGTGTGCAATTGGACCCCGTCATGGCGGAAATGCTCGGCGTGACCGCGACGGCGTCGAAACCGCAGCCATCGGGTAATCATCCGCCGCAGAATTACGCCTACACGATTCCTTCGCCCAACGGAACCGCCACGCGGATCGAAGTGAACTGCCGTCGGCATTTCATCTTCCAACCCTACGGCAAGCGAGCCGGTTGGGAGGCCGTTTTCCAGGGTGACGTCGACATGCGGCGTCACAATCCCGACGGCCTCGTTGATCGGCTCACAGGTGAAACGGTCACGATCCGGTTCGCGGAACAGAAACCGGATCCGGCCGCGGGTCCGAAACCCAAGACCGCCGATCCGGGTCTGGAAAACAGCCTGGGAAAACTGGAACCGGTCATGTTCATCGCCAAGGGGAGCGATCCGGTCGGTAATCAACCGGCCGTCGCGGCGCACATCACGAGCCCGCAAAACGGCGGCGTCCAGGCCTGGGGCGATGAAATTACGTACGACATTATCGGCAAACAACTCGAAATGAAGACCAATGGCCGGCCCGCGCCGGTCCGAATGCTCCTCCAGAACCGCTTCACGGCCGACAGTACCACGGGGTTCAAATACCTTTTCGATGAACTGGACACATTCGGCGCCTTGGAGTCTCTCGGTTACGGCAAAGGAACCTTGAGCGGCATGACGGGCGAAGGCGAGGAGCAGAAGCAGTTTTTCCTGCACTGGAACCGATTGGAAATCAAGAGGGCCGATCCGAAAGTCACCCGGCCGGCCCACCCCGATGCGACCCGGCTGCACGTCAAATTGCTCGGCAGCATCGAGGCCAGGTTGGACGGGTTCGGCAACATGAAAGCGGCGACGCTGGATCTTTGGTGCGACGTCGAACCCTCGACGACACCCGCGGCCGTTTCGCCGGGCGAAGTTTCGTCGCCTTTCGGTAAGAAAAACAGGGTCGTTCCCGTCAATGCCCAGATCTATGCCGCCGGTGAGGATCGCGTCTATTTTCAAGGCATCGACGGGAGCACCTGCAAGGTTTCCCAGTTGTTGATCGAATTCCTGAACGACCCGCCGGTCTCGTCGAGCGCCGTGACGCGTCGCGATCCTTACTTCGGCGGCGCCTCGCCGATTCGACAGGTTCGCTACGATGCGCCGGGAATCGTTTCGAATGACGCCCTGATCCCGTTGGCTCCGGCCGTGACGACCCAACCGTCGATTGCCGTGGTTCCGTCCCCGGCGGCGCGAGGTCCCGCGCCGGTCCGCTCCGGGGCGACGGACAACCTGCTCGGTTTCCGTTTCAACAGTGATAACTCGAAATCCTTCTATCGAGTCACCGCCGACGTAATGACACTCCATGTTCGAAACGCCCGGGAAAAAATGGAAACTCGGGGCGTGATCCTGAATCGCAACGTCCGCATCGGCGAAACGATTTCCGAAAACGACTCGATCGGTCTGGAGGTCGTCACCGCCGAGAAATTGACCATCGCCAACCCTTCCGCGCCTGATATGGTCATTGTCATCGACGGCGGCCCCGAACAGCCGGCGAGGTTTCACGGCCAGGGTGTGACCATGCACGTCGCTTCGGTCAAGATCGACCGGGCTCGAAACAGTATCCTTTCGGAAACCGGCGGGCGGCTTACCATGACCGTGGATTCGTCGACGGCGATGCCCGGTCTCCCCGGGTCGGGCGGGGCGTCCAAGCCGATGGAACTCCGGGTCGAATGGAACAAAAGGATGTATTTTCAGAACGATAATATTACCTTCGAAGGCAAACCGGACAAGTCGGGCGGTCGGGTCCAGGTCATGCACGGTAACAATCGCCGTTTGCTTTGCGACACGTTGTCCATCGAATTGGATCGGGTGGTATCGATTTTCGACAGCCCGCCGGGCCTGCCTGCGCCGACGGCCAAGAGTTTCAATTGCGACGGTAACGTCTCCGTCGACGAACGGCAGTTCGCCGAAGACGGCACCCCGAAGGCCGTCCTGCACGGTAAGTTCAATGCCATGACATTTTTTCCGGCCTCGAAATACCTGATCGCCGAGGGCGATGGCGAGATGCGGGCCACATTCCGGGATTCCGATTCGCAGGCGGTTCCCGGTGCCGGACTCCTCGGTCGAAACGGCGCCCAGCCAGCGGATAAAGGGGGGTTGAGTTACGTTTATGTTACTTTCCGGGACCAACTCAAAGGCTACCTCCTGGACGACCGGAAAAACGTGGACATTTACGGGAACATCCAGGCGCTTTTCTCGCCGGTTAAATCCTGGAACGATAATTTCGATCTCGACATGTACACCACGGTCTTGCGGATGGGCGGCGTGCTCCTGGATTGCAATCA
>JBEBTM010000488.1:0-3501 GCA_040393745.1 Thermogutta terrifontis
GAGCGTTCTGATCACGCAGATAAAGTCTTCCGTTCAACACCACCGGATAAACCCAACTGTTCTTGTCCGAACGGTCCGATTGATCGAACCGCGAGATTTCCTTGTACTCGGTCGGCGTGGCTTCGACAAGTGCGACCGTGCCGTCGCCCGCTTCGGCGCGGACAATCAGTTTGTCGTCCACGGCGAAAATCGAGCCTTTGCCAACGCTTCGATTGCTCCAAAGAGTTTTTCCCGTCTTTGGGTCAACGCATACAAGATCGCGTTGCGTGAGCATGTAGAAATGTCCACCGACTTGCACGAGTCCGCCGTGGTGACTTTCAAGTCGCTGCTCTTTGAAAATTTCTTCCGCCGTAAACTTTCCATCATTCGCAACGATTTTGTATCCGTGTGCGCCGACGCCGTAACCGCTGGAAACCATGACGTAACAAGTATTTTCGTTTTCCATCCAGAAAACCGGATCGCTGCAAATCGCCACCTTACCGGGACGATCAACCGACCAGAGCATCTTTCCCGTCGCGGAATCCAAACCGGCGATACGCTTGTCCGTAAAAAGCAAATACTGCGCCACACCACCGATGGTAACCGGTACGATCGAACTGTATGGAGCCGCATCGGCAACACCCGAACTGCGCCAAATCAATTTGAATTCATCGGCGGCACGTTGAAACGCAATGACCGTGCCGTCTTTCCCACCGATGGGAAGAACGACTCGATCACCGTCGATGATCGGCGACATGGAGTAATTCCATGTGATGCCTCGGTCTCCGTAATTAAGCATGACGGTACCGCCAAGTTGGTCGGCGACATTGAGCCGCCAATACTCCTTGCCGGTTTTGGCATCGGCACAAACGAGGTCGCCGAACTGTCCGATGGCGAAAACGAGCTTGCCGTCCGTGGCCGGTGTGCCACGTGGTCCAAGAAACGTGTTCCCCTGACTTGCCCCGGCGTTTCCGATCTTCAGTTTCCAGATTTCCCTTCCGGTTTTGATTTCCAAAGCGAAGAGATAGCATCCATCTGCTCGGTCACCCAGGCTGAAAATCATGTCCTCGAAAAACGATGCGTTCGAGTATCCTCCGCCCAGGTTCTCTGCCTTCCATAGCAGTTTCGGGCCGCCTTCAGGCCAGGATCCCAGTAAACCTGTTTCCGTGGAAACGCCATCGTGGTTTGGACCTCGCCATTGATTCCACTCGGCGGCAATCAGGGAGTGCGAAATCAATGCAACGGTCAAAAACAATACGGTTTTATACATCATGAATCTCCTTGAAAACCAATAAAGTGAACGAAAATGAGCCAACGACAAGCTGTGAAAGTGAAATCTGTGCGCAACGAATTTATTGGGGCATGTGCATGGTCCAAAATTGAATGGCATGATCAATCCAACCTTCCGCATCACTGCCGATACCGAGTCCAAAGCCATGACCGGACTTTTTGTATTTACGATAAACGACGTCGACACCGGCGTTTTTCAGGGCATCAGCCCGTCGCTGAATCGTCGAGACACTGGCGATAGGGTCGTCTTCACTGGAAGTGATAAAAGTCGGGGGATCGTTTTGGCTGACGTTGGAATAACCGGTGTAAGCCATGACAACGACGCACGGCTTCGGGAGCCTGTTGCCGCCATAAGCCACCGCCCCAACGGAACCAAGCCGGGCCGCCATTCTGGCCCCTGCCGAACTTCCCCAAATCGAATAATTATCCACGCCGACTTCCAAGGCTTTTGCGTTGCTGAAAATATAGGAAAGGGCCGCCGCTAAATCTTCGCAGGCCACCCTCTCGCCTCCAACACGGTATTGCAGGACAAATGCGTTATAGCCTTTTTCACTGATTTCAAAGGCGTAGGGAAACCCCTCGTGAATGGAAGCGACATAGGAAAAACCGCCCCCGGCGCAAATGACGGCAAAAGGCGCTCCCGGTTTGCCGCGAATCAGAAAGAGTCCCGTATTGTTTTTCGTAGAATCGTTTTGCTTCTGCGGTTGCGAATAAATGTCGTAAAACAGAACCTGCCCCGTGGCGGCCTCGTCGACGATGCGGTTGATGGTCGATAAGACTCTTTCGGCGTGAACGTGGGAATGATAGGGCAAAAGAGAAGCGACGCGGTTCAACGGCATGTCATCACGATAGGAGCCGCGCTCCAGCGGCAGAATGAACCGTCCGAAGCCGGAAAATGACGGATGATTCACAACGTCAAGCACCGTGTCGTTGGGGGTAAGATGAAGTGAACCATTGGGCATGTTCGTCGTTCCTGTTGAACCGACTTCCGGCGGGGCGCTAACGGCCACTCCGTTTTGCGAACAAACGGGACATAGGAGGCCCGACGCAAGCATAACCGTTGTTAGGGCCGTTTGTAGATATTGTCGTCGCATTTCGGGAACCCCGCCGTTATTATTGTTCTAAAACCGTTTTTAGCCATCGGTCGAAGTCGAGCAGCCAGTCGCCCCGAGCGCCGAACCCATGCGGCTGTCCTTGAAGTGCATGGGACTCAACCGGAATCCGGGCCTTTTTGAGAGCCTCGACGCAAAGCTCGAACTGTTTGACAAAGGGGTCGCGAGTTCCGTACAAAAAATACGTCGGTGGCAAATCCGATGCCTTGAATTTGTCCACATCCGTCGAAGCGTAACTTAACCGACCGTAAAAGGAATAAATCATGCCGACCGCGCAGGCATCGGCGGATACCTTGTCCAATTCATCGGGGACATAACTTCGGTCAATGGTCGTTCCGTTTACCGTGCCGTCGAAGTTCAGCAAAAGTTCGCCGCACAAAATACCGCCTGCTGAAAAGCCCATCACGGCGATATTTTTTTCCTTGATCTCATAATCTTTTGCCCGACTCCTGACGTAGCGAACCGCGCGAGCCAAGTCCAGCACACCCTCCTGCATGGTAAACGGCCTCAGTCGATAGTTCACGACGAAGCATTGATATCCAAGATCGTTCAGCTTGATCGCGATGGGATAACCTTCGAATCGGTTGCCGCGAAATTGGAAGGCACCTCCGGCACAGATCAGCACGGCTCCCTTGACTCTTTCACTTTTTTTAACCGGGAAATAGACCATATTGGGTCTGAAATCCGGCGGATCAAAATATCGGTTGTCGGCGTTTTCCGTATATTTCGTCGTCGTGGGAATGTTCTTTTCCTTCCATAGGTAGATGACCTCTTGCTGCAAGTTCTCATCACCTTCGCGAGGATTGAAACGATTCTCGCGGCCTGAAAAAAGCGGTGGCCCGCCTCGGTCTTCAGGCAAACGTTGCCGGGACGTCTCGCTATTCTTCGGCGGTTCTTCATTCTCGGCGCCCAATGCGCCTTCCGGCATGGGCGAAAGGAACGCGACAAGCAAAAGCAGGCAGGTCAGGTGTCTTGTGATTGTAGCAGTATTGTTCATGACAGGCGGAAGTAATGGGGATGACGAAACGACGGTGACAATTTGTGTTTTTTACCAGCACTCTCGTTTTTCAGACAGGCAGTGGGGCATATTGAAGTAGTTGCCACAGACAAGGGATGCGCT
>JBEBTM010000489.1:0-3500 GCA_040393745.1 Thermogutta terrifontis
CCTTGTAAATGGCCGTGGCGGCGGTCAAAACGGCAATGTCGCCCATCATCGCTTTACGGCGGTCGCCATAGCCGGGCGCTTTCACTGCGGCCACTTTGAGCATGCCGCGCAGCTTGTTCACCACCATCGTCGCCAAGGCTTCGCCTTCAATGTCTTCGGCAATGATCAGCAGCGGCTTGCTCTGTTTCGAAACGGCTTCGAGCAGAGGAATGAGCGGCTTGGCCGAGGAGATTTTTTCCTCGTAAATCAAGACGAGACAATCTTCGAGTTCAACCGTCTGATCGTCGGCATCGGTGACGAAATGGGGCGAAAGATAACCCCGATCAAACTGCATGCCTTCGACGACTTCGACGTAAGTCTCGGACTGCTTGCCTTCTTCGACGGTAATCACGCCGTCCTTGCCGACTTTGACAAAGGCTTCGGCGAGGATTTTACCGATCACAGGATCATTGTTTCCGGCGATGGCGGCGATCTGTTCGATTTCCTTCTTGTTTTTTTCACTCACGGCCGCAGCCTGTTTCGTCACCGCTTCGCAGACGGCGTTGGCTCCCTTGGTAATGCCGCGAGACAGGGCCATGGGGTCGGCGCCGGCGGCGACCATTTTCAGGCCTTCGAGATAGATCGCCTCGGCCAGCACGGTAGCGGTCGTGGTTCCATCACCGGCGACTTCGTTCGTCTACGAGGCGGCCTCTTTGACGATCTGGGCGCCCATGTTTTCTTCGGGATCGTTGAGCGTGATGTCCTCGGCCACGGTCACGCCGTCTTTAGTGATCTTGGGGGCGCCCCAACCTTTATCAAGGACGGCGTTTCGGCCACGGGGCCCCAGGGTGCTTTTGACGGCGCGGGCCAATTTGGAAACGCCGGCGGCAAGCGGTTGCCGGGCGGCGTCATCGAACGACATTTTTTTGGACACGTTCTGTAACTCCTTGGTAATTCTTGAATAAAGAGTCTAATTACTACCGGACGTGGCACGCTTTCGTGCGTCTTCCGGGACAATAGCGACATTTTTGCATTGAGAAGATGCAACTTTCGCGCCAAAGACAAAAAACCCGGAAAGCCTTGGTTTTCCGGGTTCGTTGAAAAAGACACCTGCCATATTGGCAGTCCGCAATAGGTTGCCGTTGCCGCTTCATTCTCCCTTGCGGTGGCGAGTGACGGCGCTGTCGAGGACTTGGCGGGCCTGTTCTTCTTCGGGAGGGAGAGGCTCCTCGGGCTTTGCTTTGAAGCCTGGCACGAACTTTTTGATGCCGTCCCAGAGAATCAGGGCAAAGATGATCTGGAAAGCGAAGTAGAACAAAACGAGCATAATACACGCATAGCAATCCAGTTGCGTAAATTGATGTCCCTGCTGCATACGGTCGGCGAATTCGATGACTCCGGTTGCGAGTCCCCAAATGGGAAGCGCCAGAAAAAACAGGACCACAAGCCGCTTGCTACCGATGGCGAAGAAAACCGCGGCGAGGAAACCGTAAAAGGCGGTGAGCAGGGCAACCATGGTACCGGCACCGTATTTCATCGGATCAAGATCGCAGAGCATTATGGTAAACCCTTCGAGAGTCCAGAGAACACCGATCACAATGCTCACGGGAACCCAAACGAAACGGTTTTTGATCGGTCCGGCAGCGAGCCGGAAAGCGCCAAGGCTCAGCAGGATGACGATGAAGCTGGGTGTGTCGAAGTAAAGCCACGGGTGGAGGTAGTCGAACAAATCGCCGCTCCAATCTGCCGGATTCCAGGAAAACGCGGTGATTCGAAGGACGATTTCCACATCACCCAAACCCTTCGGAAAAAGCCCGTTCGGGTAAACCCAGGTGGCCATAGTGACAAAAAGAATCGCCATAAGAGCCCGGGTGAGAAAAAAAGCGGCGATTCCCAGGAGTGTGTCGGCAATTGGAAAAGGTTTGCGGATTTCTGAATCATCTTCGGTGCCAATGGAATAGCGAATCGAAATTGGCCAGAACAGCATCAAGGCCGACCAGGCGGCGTATGTGAACGTGAAAATGCTCATGGCCAAGAAGCTGCCGATGATGTCGGGCAAACGGACCAGGGACAGGGAACCGGCGCAGAACAGGGCCATGCCGAGGACGCTCCAGAGGAGTGTGAAAACGGTCAATTGCCGGTAATACCGGGCGATTTCAGGGTTTCCCTGCTTCGGCAGACGGATCAATGCGGCAAGACCTGCCAGAAACGGCCTTCGCCCCCTAATAGTAATGAAACCCACTACGCCCAAAAGAACGAACAGCAGTGACGTCAAGTCAAAATGAACTTGAAGGAAAAGCAGGAACCGCCCGCCGAGGAGCCAGCAGTAGATGTACAGTTCGAGGATCAGGAGGATGCCCAGGAGAATCATTGGCGTGATCGGGGTAAAAGGTGTTTTTCAGATCCGCGCCCAAACGGGCGGTTCTATTCCCAAGTCACATCTTTGGATGCTCAACCACCTTTGAGCATCATGAACAGGAAGGCCATGCTGAAGGCGTTTAGCAGGGCTCCGAGGACCAGGCCGAGGACGATGCCGACGGCTCCGGCCCGGAAACGCTCGGCACGGATATATTGACGCAGCGAATGGGAAATTCGCTGCTCGCCGGCTTCGAGGATCATTTCGATCAAATTTGGCGAGCCCGGCGAGGCTTGGCGGCAAAGTTCCAGCAGTGCGGCCGCCTTGGTTCGCTCTCGGGGCACCTCGGATGACATGGGCCGAGCTCCGGCCAAGTCGGCTTCCAAGGCGGCCAAGTCCGGCGCGAGTTCGGTCGGGGTTTGTGTTTCTTGCGTTGTCATTGTGGTCGGAATTGGTCTCGGATCGTTTGAAGGGCTTCTGTGTATTGCCGAAAAACCGTGGTGCGTGATGCGTCGGTCATGGCGGCAATTTCGTCAAAAGTCAGGCCGCCCCAGATGCGGGCGACGAGGATTTCCCGCTGTTGCGCGGACAAGTAGCGGAGCATGGCGTCGATTTCCTCGGCTCGGGTTTCGCTGTCCGGGGGAACTTCGAACCAGGTGGTCCGCTCTTCGGCGCATCGTTGTTCATGTTCCCGGCGACGTTTTTCCTTGCGGTGACGATCAATGGCCCCGTTACGGACTACGCGGAACAGCCAAGCGACCGGTTGTTCGGGGCAACCTTCCCAAGGGAGACGTTTCACCATCTGGAGAAAGGCGTCTTGAACAATATCCTCGGCGTCACTGGGCGCCCACTGGCGCGCGAAAACGAGCAACGTCGCAAAGTGATCGTCGATCAGCGAGCAGAGGTTTTCGGGCGTCAGTAGTCGGCTCATCGGGCTGCGGAAGGAAGTCGGAAAATCGGGCCGTTTCCAATAGGACGTTTCTCGCGGGGAGATTTTCCGCCCATTTTGCGAGAAAAAGCCCCATGTGATCCCACGTCAAACGGTTGGCCGACTATCTGATCGGTCCGTCGAAGATGGAGCCTGTTCCCGACAGAATGGGTACAGGACTCGGTGGATTGCCGGATGGACGCGGATAAGGCGGGTAAGGCAACGATGGGGCCGGGG
>JBEBTM010000490.1:0-3489 GCA_040393745.1 Thermogutta terrifontis
GGACTCCATCCAGCGTCG
This sequence comes from Thermogutta terrifontis, assembly GCA_040393745.1. Lineage (GTDB taxonomy): Bacteria > Planctomycetota > Planctomycetia > Pirellulales > Thermoguttaceae > WRKP01. The sequence goes on from JBEBTM010000490.1 coordinate 19, forward strand.
GGCATGGTAAGGACCGGCGGAACCGATTTCGTAAAACTCCGGGTCGGGCATCATGCCGTGGTCCCAGGCCTGTTGGATCGGGTCGATGATCTGCCAGGCCGCCTCGACCTCGTCGATCCGCGCAAAGAGCGACGCATCACCGTTCAGGGCGTCCAGGAGCAGGCGTTCGTAGGAGTCGGGCATCACGCCTTGAAAGCTGTTTCGAAAATCGAAGCCCAGTTCGGACATGCGCATTCTCATTTCCGTATCAGGAACCTTGGTCATGAAATGAAGCTGGATTCCCTCGGCGGGCTGAATCTGGATGAGTAATTTGTTTCCTTGCAACGGCGTCCCGGCGGCGTTATTTTTCAGGAACATGCTGTGCGGCGGCTGTCGGAATTGGATCAAGATCTGCGTCGTCCGACAGGGCATGCCCTTGCCGGAGCGGAGAAAGATGGGGACGTCTTTCCATCGCCAGTTATCGACCAGCAGGCGGACGGCTCCGTAGGTTGCCGTTTGGCTTTCATGAGCCACGCCTTCCTCGTCCCGGTAACTACGATACTGGCCGCGAATCGAATTTTCAAGGACTTCCCCGGTCGTCATGGGGCGGATCGACTGGAGTACCTTGACCTTTTCGTCCCGCACCGCCTTGGCTTCGAATCGGGCCGGCGGTTCCATCGTCACGAAAGTCAATATCTGTAACAGGTGGTTCTGGAACATGTCCCGGAGCACGCCGGCCGTTTCGTAATACGGAGCCCGGCGACCGACCAGGACATCTTCGTTTGCCGTGATCTGGATGCATTCGATGTAATTGCGATTCCAGATCGGTTCGAAAATCGCGTTGGCGAAACGGAGCACCAGGATATTGTTGACCGTTTCCTTGCCGAGATAATGATCGATCCGGTAGACCTGCGATTCGTTGAAGCTCTGCTTGATAACCTCGTTCAACGCCAGGGCCGACTGTAAATCCGTACCAAAAGGTTTTTCGACCACGACCCGGCGAATTTTTCCTTCCGATTCCTGAGCCAAACCTGCACGGCCGAGTTGTTGCGTCGCCGTGCCGTAAAACTGCGGAGCCGTGGAGAGATAATAGAGCCGATTCGAAATCAAGTCCGGTGAGTCGCCTTGATTCTCCAGCTCATCCAAGTACCGGCCCAGCGTATGGAACGACTCTTCCTTGTCAATATCTCCGGTGTGGTAATGAATTTTCCCCGCGAATCGTTCCCAGGATTCACGGGTGAAAACATCGGAGGCGAATTTTTGCGCCGTTTCGGATAATTTGTTGCGCCAAACCTCGTCGCTCATCGGCGTCCGGGAAAATCCGACAATGTTGATCGGCTCCGGAAGCCGTTTTTTGAGGAATAAATTGTACAACGCCGGAATCAACTTCCGATTCGTCAGGTCGCCCGAAGCTCCGAATATGACAATGCTGTTGTTCATGTCGCCCCCTTTTTTCGGTATTGTTCTTTTTATCAGCCCGCCCCCGGTGTTCGCCGCATTTGGAAGCCTTCTGCATGATGTGAACCTCCATTCTATGGATTTCCCGTAAATATTCAACGTCCCGGACTTGCGTTCGTTTTTCTCTTGACTCGGCTTCTCGTTTTCAGTATCGTTCTCCGGAAGTGTTGCAAAAGACGCTTTCCGAAACATCAGCATGGCAAAATTCAAGGAAGACGACGAAGATAACGATGCCCCCGTGGAGCGAAAGCGGCGGCGGCCGAAAAAGAAGCCCGTTTCCGACGAGGACGACGGGGGTGGTCCGTCCAAACCCGGCATGGGTGGGGTGGATGGCGAAGATGAGGAGGAGAATAGTCTCTCGACAGGAAATGTCCTGCTCGACATCATCCTCGATTTTCGCGACGACTGCCTTGACTGGGGTAAGGAGCACTTCGTCCTGGCCGTCGCCATTGCCGTTTTTTCACTACTTCTTTTCCTGGGGGCCGGTTTCCTGACGGTCAGGTACGTGATCAATTACCTGAATCGGCCGACGTGGCAGAAAGCCCTGGGGGCTTATGAAGCGGGGGCTTATCCCGAAGCCCGGCATTACGCGCAGGAAGTCCTGAAATACGCCCCCGAAACCGACACCGCCGCCCGTTCAGCCGCGCTGCTCGTTCAAGGAATCTCGACGAGCCTCATGGCCGAAAATACTTGGGACGCCGATCGTCGGCCTTATTACCTGGCTGCCGCGAATTATTTACGTGAATCTGAAGCCTACGGTTTCCCTCATGAGCACCGGGCCGATGGGTATTTCCAACTCGGCAAGAATTTGTATCTCAGCGGTGAACTTGACGCATGCCGCCCCCCCCTGGAGCGGGCCTTGGAAATCGGTATGGAGCGGCACCCGGAGAACGTCAAGCTCGTTCATTGGTATCTGGCGAACTCCTGGTTTCTGCAAGGTGAACCGGATTTACCTCAGGCACTGCGGCATCTTCGCGTTTTCCAACGGTCGCGCGGCCTCGGCGAAACGGAGCGGTATGAAAGCTATCTTCTTGAATCCCTGATGCTGCTCCAAATGAACGAAGTCGATGCCGCGGAGCGATCCTTCCTGAAAGTTCCGCTCTTGGAGGATTACCGAACCATGCGCGACTTTGTCAGCGGCCAGATCGCTTTTTTGCGAGCACGTCAGTATCGTCGTGAGTCCGAAGAAATTCTCAAAAATCACGAGCCGCTCCAACCCGGCGATATGCCGGTCGCTCCTTATCCCACCGAGCCTGCCCCCCCTCCTTCACCCGCGATGGATTCTCCGGTTGAATCGCCGAAAGACAAAGAAGGACCGGCAAAACCGTCGTTGCCGGACATTCTCGACCCAGAAACCGAGTCCTTGCTTCCCAATGCACCCGAAGACGCAGTCCTGCCTGTTTGGCCCGTTTCTCCCGAACAGCCGAAGTTGCCTGGCGGCGAGGAATTTCGACCCATTGCCGTGGCTCCGTTGCCGTTTGATTCCGAGGAAGGAAACGCTGCATTACCATCGATTTATCGGCGTGTCGCGTTGTTGCGGGAGAATTCCGCCCCCGAAACAGGTGACGGTGCGGCACCGGCGGAAAATGAGACCGAAACACCGGTCGAGTCATTCAATCCCGATTCCATTTTGGTGCTACCAACGAAACCGAACGAGCTTCCACCGGCGCCGTTGCCCGGCGATTTAACCCTGCCGACGCCGACATCGCTGTCTCCAACGGAAACCGATCCCGTTCGGCAGCGGGCTCGGGCCGTTCTCGATAAGGCCACCGAGGAATACCGTCGGGCAATCGCACTGTTTATTCGGGTTCGGGAAGACGACAGTTTCATTCCCCGTTGGCGGCGTACGGCCGAGTTGCTTGAAGGCATCAGCTACGAGGAGCTTGGCGACCATGCTCGGGCACAGCAGGTTTATCTCCATTTAGCCGAATCCAATCCGAAAACACCGGAAGCGGCGGCGGCTGAATATTTGTGGGGGAACATCCAGTTGAACCTTTCTTCCCCACAATCCGCCTTCGCCGCCTTCGATCGGGC
>JBEBTM010000491.1:0-3474 GCA_040393745.1 Thermogutta terrifontis
TATCGCCGTGCCACACCATCGGCGCCGCATGACCCGAGACGGCCTTCAGCGTATCGGCGATGTCATGCTGCCGATTGGTGCCGGGAAAAACAACGACAGAGGCCTTCATGATGCTTTCCTCGCCGTTCGATACCGTAACGAGAAGTTCCGGTTTGTCCTCTTCGAGACGCACTGTAATATCATAACTTGTTAAGGTGTCAAGTTGCACGATGGAAAAATCCACGCCCCCGGAAACGACTTCGGCTTTCATCACGGCAATGGACGGATTCTCGCCGGTGGAGACCCAAACCCGGCCCGTCCGGATGTCCGTAACGGCAAGTCCGGCTTTCGCCGCGTCCAGCTCGACGGCAATCGACTCATTCCGGAAGCGGATCGGTTCCGAGCCTTCTTTCATGGCGAAATCAAACCGGCCTGTTTTTTGCGCGAAAAATCCATGAACCTGAACGGTCGACTCTCCGGCGCCCACGATCCGGGGTTCGATGTTCGTCACCCCCGGCGGGATGATGAATGTCGATTCAAGCGTCATCCGGTCCGTCTTTGGCAAAGGTTTCGAAGCGTAGGTCCACTGAACGACTTCACCGTCGGATTTTCGCGACACCACGGAAACCGAAGCCGTGCCGTTGCCTTCCGACTTGGCATCGACGGTCAGGGTGAAGACATCGCCGGGCTCGACGGAAATCCGCTCGCCTTCGCTCAGAGCCCAGTCGGTATCGGCGGCATGCCGAACCTGCCAGGGGGCCGACCGACTTTCCCGCATCGTCGCCGCACCGTTGGTTCGGGACCAAAGTTTCGGTTTTTCCAGCGTCCAATCTTCGGTAAAAGCTTGCGTTGCGAAAAAAAACACGAACAAAAAAACAACGTGCTTCATGGTTTTTTCAGGTTGGATAAAGAGGCTCTGTTCCGCGGGTATTTTGGCGTTCAAGTCGCAGTCTGAAAATATTGAGAAACGCGAAATATGCGAACGAAAACGGGAATCCCGAATGTCTTTCGGCACTTTCACGAGTCCATGTTTCTCAATGATTTCCGCCTGAAAGGGCAGGGAACGCGCGCCATTGCTCCCCGCGCAACGTCGTATCGTCGAGATGGAACGACATTGCATAGCGGTTTCGTTTCCATTGATTCCTGTGCCAAAGGGCGAAAAAACGGTCGATCCAAACGGTCAGGCATGCGACGTCATGTTCGGGAAATTCCGTGTGAAGCGTCTCCCGTATTTCCGTTGCGGTTTTCCCTTGTACGATGCCGAGCTGTTCGATCCGGTTCAAGACGGGGTACGGCATCATGTCTTTTTCGTCCGTTTGTGTTTGGCCCGAAACGCGGGGCCGCAGTTCCGCCGTGGGAGCCTGCACGTTAATCGCCGACAAAAACGGCATGGGTTGCCGCTCACCGCCGATTTGCGGGCCCGTTTTTTCGAGCCAAACGAGCCATTGCCGCAAAAACGCCTTATCCACGCCGCCGATGGGAGCCAGCGCACCGCAGGTATCGCCGTCCATGGTCGTGTAACCGAGCGTCGCTTCACTACGATTTCCCGTGGCAAGGAGAATTGCCGCATGAGCGTTGGCATAGAGCCAGGCGCCGGGCACCCGGACCCGGGCCTGAATATTCTGAAGCGCGATGTCGTCGGTTTCCCAGTCGAGCTTCCGACCCAGTGCGGCGGAAACCATCGCCGTGTACTGCTCGACCAACGGGTCGACGTCCCATTCGTAAAAGGCCGCACCCAGATTTTCCGCCAGCGATTTCGCAGCGGTGCGTGTTGTTTCGCCGCTGTTGCGAGTCGATTGATAAAAGCAGGCGAGCAGTTTGCCAAGCATGTCCTTCGGTGTTTGCGCCGCCGCCAAGTCGGGAACGAAACCGAACTGTGAATGGAACCCGTGGAGCCCGAGTTCGTCCAAGGCGAATTGGATCCCCAACGAGGCAAACGCGACCAGTGAACCGGAATCCGCACCGCCGCTCAGCGAAAGCGCAAAGCCTTTCGCCCCGCTTTTCCGGAGGTAATCGAGCATGCCCAGCGGAACGGCCCTTGCCAGCTCCTCGTTTCGATCGAAATGATCCGGCTCGGCCGCGGGACCGTCCTTCCCGAGCGTGGCCACGGCGACTTGGGCGTCATGGTACGAAAACCGAGGTGTCATGGCGACGATTTTTCCCCGTTCAGCGATGAAACTGCCGCCGTCGTAAATCACGGCTCCCGACTCGTTGCCGACATCATTCGAAAAAGCATGGATGTACGAAAATTCCTCCGTGGCCTTTTCGGCGTAACGAAGTCGTTTGGCATGCTTCTCCAGGGCGAACGGACTCGCGGCCGGGTTGAGCAACAAATCGAGTTTTCGCCGGTCCGCCGCCGCCACGGGCGTCCAGGGAGTTTCCCAGTCGGGCTCACCGATTTCCACGGCGACGTGAAACGATTTGCCGCCGGTCATCTCGGGATTCAGGTTGAAGTCGAAGGAAAGATCGCCGATTTTGTACGCCTGCCCGTTGAGTTCGATAACCGCATGCTGATTCCGGGGCCAAGGGCGAAACCAGCCAAGTTCCTGTAAATTCGCAGGCCGAAAATTCGTTTTACACTGGAAACCAAAGGGTTTCCCATCCACGACCAGGCAGGCGGCGTTAAAAATATTGCCCTCGAATTCCAAGGGCAATCCCAGCGTAACGATCATGCCTTTGAGTTCGTCGAGGAGTTTAAAGAGCATATCCAGCGACTTATCCAGGACGGGCCGTCGCCGAAAGTGCGGCCCGCAGCCCGCCCCGGAAAGGCAAAGCTCGGGCAGGCAGACGACCATGGTCTCCTGTTTTCGGGTCCATTCCAGTGCGCAACGGATATTATCGGCGTTCCGGTTCCAGTCCAATGGCGTTTGGTTCAGCGCGGCGGTTGCAATTCTCATCGTTTGGTGTCCAATAAATCTCGTATATTAACCGTTATTTTTCAACATCGTTTTTCAGAGACCGGTCCGTGAGGGAGCCCGTCTTCAGGAAACGCTCCGTGGCATGGAAAACGTCCGTGGAAAAGAGCAGATTTCCGTGGTGTAAACGGAATTGGAGCCATTCCTCGGCCCCTTCCAGGCGGGTTCCCTCGACGCTGACGATGCCGTCGTTGTCACCGGGAATAAGCGGGTTGATTCCTTCGTCGTCGCCTCGTCCGCCGGCCACGATTGCAAAGGGGCAATCGGGAATGCCCAGCGTGAGTTCGGTCCTCGCCCAGTGAAGCCCCAGTTCGCCGCCGCTTTCGCCGGTCACGCTTTGTCGGAACGAGCTTTCGCCGATCAATTTCGTCGCCAATACGGCCCCGTTATTCGGCGGACCGAGCATGACAAACCGGCCGATCCGTTCGTCGGGCGAATATTGGTGACGAGCAGCCAGCCGAGACCGACCCACCTCGCCGAGTCGTGAAAAAGAAGCACTGAGATCAGCGCAAGACTGCTGAGCACCGCGCCGATCACTGCGGTGAAAGGCCTCACAGCACCAAAGAACGGGGCATTGAGC
>JBEBTM010000492.1:0-3470 GCA_040393745.1 Thermogutta terrifontis
GGTTTCGGGGCTCCCAAACATCACGCCGATCTTTTCACGGATTTGGTTGATGAAAATCACGCAGGTCTTGCTTTTGGCAATCACGCCGGTGAGTTTTCGTAACGCCTGACTCATGAGCCGGGCTTGGAGACCGACATGGGAATCGCCGATTTCGCCCTTGAGTTCCTTTTCAGGCACCAATGCCGCCACGGAGTCGACCACGACTACGTCGACCGCGTTCGATTTGACGAGCATTTCGGTAATCTGCATGGCCTCTTCGCCGCTACTCGGTTGGCTGACAAGCAGGCTTTCCAGATCCACGCCGAGCCGTTTGGCCCAGCTCGGATCCAAGGCGTGTTCGGCATCGATAAACGCCGCGATCCCGCCGTCTTTTTGGGCGTTGGCGACGATGTGCAACGTGAGTGTGGTTTTTCCGCTGGATTCCGGACCGAAGATTTCGATGATCCGCCCACGAGGTACGCCGAACCCGCCCAAGGCCATGTCCAGCGACAAGCTGCCCGTCGGAATTCCGGCCAAACTGGGCGTCCGTTCGAGCCCCAGCGGCATAATGGCTCCTTCGCCGAAAGCCTTTTCGATTTGCGAAACGGCCGACTTGAGGTTCGGATTCTGGTCGAGAACCCCTTGGATTTTGCTGGTTTTTTCCGCTTTTGAAGCCCCCGCCTTGCCCTTGTCCGCTGCTTTTTTCGCCATTGGGTACTGAACTCCGTTATTGAAACTGGATCGAGGATGTTTGAGAAATGGTATGAATACCGACCGGGAAAACCGGGCCATGGACCAATTGTAACGATTGCCCCGCCTCAACGCAATCCGCAAGAGGAAAAATTCGCCGGGACCGCCGATGGTATAGCTGTTCTACGAACCCCGACGGAAAATGGATGAAAGATTTTTGAGACCCAACCCGGGAGTTACCGTTCGCTTTTCCACGGCAATCCTTCCCAAATCGTTTGTGTCCACGCTTTTTGTTTTTCGGGACCGCTTGCGGCGTATTTCCGGAAGATCGATAGCACGCCGTTCAGTTTCCGACTTTTCGAAAACACCGTCGTAGCCCCCAATTCCAAGAGTGTGAACCGAATTTCCGAGCCGAGCAAAGGCGTCAAGCCGGATAATTCCGGGCAGAAAAAAACCACGGGAAAAGCCAAACGACACGGCGGTAAATCTCCCGGAGCGAAAAACCGTCCCCCAAGATCGTCAACGGCGCACTGGACCAGCACGGAAACACCCGGCTCCCGGGCCGCCCGGGACACCGCGAGGGAATAGCTTCGAAATCGAACCGTTGTAAATTCGTTTCGGGAATCCGCCGCTCGCACGGATCGGGCCAATTGACCGTCCGGGGCGATGATGAATAACCGAATTTTTTCCGGCATGGACCGAATTCTCCGTTTTATCATTCTGTTGACAGCGAATAGGCTTGTAGTATAACAGACTTCGGGCATCCCGTGAACAAGTCAACGACACGCAACCGCTTCCGCGCCGACGCTTGGGGCCGGTAAAAGAACATGACATATCCTGACGACGACCTCCGATACATGAATCGAGCATTGGAACTCGCCCGAAACGGCCAGGGGTTTGTCGAACCGAACCCCATGGTCGGCTGTGTCATCGTGCGGGACGGCCAAGTACTCGGTGAGGGCTTTCACCGGAAATTCGGCGGCCCCCATGCCGAAGTCGAGGCGATCCGGGCCGCCGGCATCGATACGGAGGGAGCGACCTGTTACGTTACGCTGGAACCCTGTTCACACCAAGGCAAAACGCCGCCCTGCGTCAATGAAATCCTGTGCAGCGGAATCCGCCGTGTTGTCGTTGCCATGCGAGATCCGAATCTCATGGTCAACGGTCGGGGACTCGAAATCCTGCGCCGATCCGACCTGGAAGTCACCGAAGGCGTTTTGGAGCAGGAGTCCAGAGACCTGAACGCCCCGTATCTGACCCGGATTGAAAAAAAGCGGCCCTGGATTCTTGCCAAATGGGCCATGACGCTCGATGGCCGGACCGCGTCCCGAACGGCGAGCAGCCAATGGATTTCCGGTGAAGCGTCCCGACAGACTGTCCACCGACTCCGGGCTCGCATGGACGCTATCGTGGTCGGCTCCGAAACTTCGCTGGCCGATGATCCGCAACTCACGGTTCGTTTGCCGAAATACGTTGTCGATGAAAAAACGGCAAATAGGAAACCGATTCGGGTTGTCCTGGATTCCCGAGCCCGACTCCCGCTGGAAAGTCAACTCGTTCGCACGGCGGGGGATGTTCCCGTGCTCGTGGTCGTGAGTCCCGACGCTGACGAAAATCGGGTCAAGCGACTCAAGAATGCCGGTTGTCAAATCCTTGATCTGCCACAGCGCATTCCGGATCGGGAAACGCTCCGCAGTCGGAAACGCAGCCGGGATTTCCGACTTTCCACCGTTTCCGAAGATACGTCGCCGCGGTCGAGCATAGATGCCACTGAATTACGCCGCAATATTTATCGCCAGCGAATGAAGCATCTTCTCCAGCATCTTGCCGAACAGGGCGTGACCAATTTGCTCGTCGAAGGAGGCAGCCGGGTCTTTGGCACACTTTTCGACATGAAGGCGATGGACGAGGTTCACGTTTTCATCGCCCCGAAGTTGATCGGTGGCACGAGCGCCTACCCGGCCATTCGCGGCCTGGGTCTGCCGGAAATGGATTTCGCGTCCCGGTTGATCGATCCCGAGACGGAAATTCTCGAAAACGACATCTACATTCACGGACGAACACGCTTTTCGAAAGATCAGTAGATTGATTGTTTTTGGCAGATTTTCCCGAAAAAAATCGTTTCATCTCTTTCCAAGCGGTTCGAAATTTGAGATAATGGTCATTCAATCGATAAACTATTCGATAATTAATTACTGATTAAGCGGCCAACCGGGGAGCGGTGAGTGACACCGCCGTCGGTTTTTTTGTCATGCCGCGATCACCAAAACCCTAGACTTGATCCAACGATTATGAGTTCAGCAGTCCAATCGGTCGAAGAAGGCGTGAAGAAAATCCTCCAAAACTATCCGAAGGCGGGGCGGGACGCGCTGATCCCGATTTTGCAGGAGATCCAGGAAAAACAGGGATTCCTGTCCCGGGAAGCCGTGGTCACGGTCGGCAAGGAATTGGGCCTGCCCGCGAGCAAAATCTACGGCGTGGCCACATTTTACAACCAGTTCCGGTTCACGCCGCAGGGTCGGTACCACATCCAAGTCTGCCGCGGTACGGCCTGCCATGTCAAGGGCTCGCTGGCGGTTTTGGACGCTTTGAAGCGGGAACTGAAGGTCGAAGCCGGCGAAACGACCCGTGACGGACTTTTCAGTCTCGAAGTGGTCGCCTGCATCGGCGCCTGCGGTTTGGCCCCGGTGATCAACATCGACGGCAACTTCCATGCGAATTTAACCTCGCAGGCCGTGCCAGGTATTTTGAAACAGTACCAGAAACAAGCAGTAGGGAAATGACTCGGTCGATGCTTCGGC
>JBEBTM010000493.1:0-3448 GCA_040393745.1 Thermogutta terrifontis
TTCCAAAACGGAGAGAATCACCCTCGCCCGCTCGACTGGCCTACTTGGCGCTCGTGTTCAGCATGGTTGGGCTGTTTCTGTCGCTTGCGTTGATTCCCGCAGGAGCCGTTGTCGGTACGCTGCAAATTCAATTGGTTTCCCAGCGGCGAGATAAAGAAGTTAAACATGCCCGGGAAACCGCACAATGGACCGATGAAATCCGCGAGCAGGAGCAACTTCTGGAATCCACCGAGAATCCGCTTGCCAAAGAATCGATTCGGCGATTTATCGGACAGTTGAAACAAAATTTCGCCCGAATGGAAGATCGCTTCGAACAAGAGAAGGAACGACTCACGGAGCGTGAGCTTTCATTACGCCTGGTCTCGATGATCGGTGGAGCCCTTTGCGGTCTTATCGCCGTATTGAGCCTGATTCTCGGAGGTGTTCTGGGGTGGATTCATTTGGCCCGAATTCGCGTATTGCCGGACAAACCGGGACTCATCCCGGCCCGCTTTGCAGCCTGGCTGCCGGTGATGGTTGCCGGACTGGCCTTGCTTGCGCTGATGTTGGCGATGTGAGAACATCTCCGGCGTTCGTGCCGCTCGACCTGAACGGGGATATTTCATGACATTCCATACGACACATTGGACGGCGATCATGGCCGCGAAAGACGGTGGACCTGCTTTGCACGAGCTTTGTGTGCGGTATCGCGAACCCGTCCTTCGGTTCATTGAACGGTCTATTCGCACGGAAAATCCCCGTCGGTACGGTTCGTGCGATGCCGAAGATTTGACCCAGGATTTTCTGGCCGAGTTGCTCGCCGGAAATCGGTTCGATGCACTGCAACGCCGGGAAGGGAAATTTCGTTCCTATTTACTCGGGGCCGTGAAGCATTTCCTTTCCGACCGTAGAAAACACGAACTCTCGGCCCGATCCGGCGGCGATATCCGGCATATTTCCGTTCAAGACGATCTGCCGCAAATCAACCAACCGGCCGATGCCGTGTTCGACCGCGATTGGGCCCGGTCGACCATTGACGGAGCCATTGCACGGCTCGGCAATCATCCGCAAACGCTGGCGCTTTTGCCTTGGCTGTCCAAAGAATTCACCGCCGATGATCGCACCAACCTTGCCACGCGGCTCGGCATGAACGACTCGGCTTTGAAAGTTGCGCTGCACCGTTTACGTAAAAGATTCCGCCTATTGGTTCGGGAATCCATTGCCCAAACCGTTGAATCGGATGCCGAAGTCGATGCGGAACTGGCTTATCTGATCCACGCCTTGGGCTGAGTTCTGCTTCAAACGGCGAGGCATTGGATGTTTTTCAAAAAAAATTGATGCCCGGACTCTCCGACTTCGCCCGGCATGAGGCCGGAGCAAACAGTTCCGATCCGTTCAGGCATCCGTTATTCCAATTCTTTGACGACACGACAAGGGTTACCCAACGCCAGGACGCCCGATGGAATGTCCTTCGTGATCAGCGAACAGGCTCCGATGGTCGTGCCTTCGCCGACCTTCACGCCCGGCAGAATGGCCGTGTTTCCGCCGATCCAGACGTTGTCGCCGATCTCGACAGGCTTCGAATTGGTCAGGTAAGTTGCCTGGTTCGACTTTCCGGCAACCTGATCGGCAATGATTCGTTCCGATGCCTTGAGCGGGTGGTTGGCTGTATAAATCTGCACCATCGGTGCAATGAGGACATTCTTGCCGATCGTGATCCGGTTATCGTCCAGAAAAACACAGCCGGTATTAATAAACGTATTTTCGCCGATAAAGACATTCTCGCCGTAATCGGCATGGAAGGGCGGTTCGATCCAAACACCGTCACCGACAAAGCCGAGCAGTTCCTTCAGAATGGCCGAACGACGCGGTTCATCCTCCGAATCGAGGTGGTAATTGTATTCCTTCAAAAGCCGCCGGGCCTTGTGATACAGGGCGATGATTTCCGGATCGCGGGAATTGTAATACTCCCCCCGGAGCATCTTTTCTTTTTCCGTCATTTGAGTTTACGAATTATTTTTACTCGTTCATGAGTAGCTGAAAACGTTCGACATATTGCCCGACATGATAGCCGTCGATCAAGGCATGGTGAACATGAATTGAAACCGGCATGACGCGGCGACCATCGACCGAATGCATTTTCCCAAACGATATTTTGGGATTGCTGTCCGGATGGGAAAACGATCTGGCGTGAGATAAAGCCGTAAACGGAGTCCATGGCAGAGCGGAATAATGGATCGTGTTTGGCGATTCGGATTGTTCGTTGAACATCAACCCGTTCCCCTTCCGCACTCTATCGATTTCGATTTTTGCCAACGTTTCGAACTCGTCGAAATTCTTTTTGTATTCCATGAATCCGAAGCCGAAGGTTCCGTCGTCGCGTCCGATGGTCGGAGCCGCATGAACTCTTTCATAGGCATTAACTGCATCACCGTCAATTCGATAACGAAACGGTTCGATTTCGTTGGCGGCGACTAGCGACCGATGAAGATAATGCAGGAAAAACGACGTTCCATTCCTTTTGGCCGTGTCGTAAGCAAAAGTGCAATCGATGTCGACACAAACTCCGTGAAACGGTTCCTCAAACCGGCGATAGAATTCGAAATGCTCTTTGCGGTTCCAGGAATTAATGTCAAGTTTAAAGTGATTCATTTTCAAAGCATAGCAATTATTGTTTGATGGCACTGACGAGCCCCATGCCGGCCAACATCGCCATCGAAGAAAAGACCGGATAAACATTTTGCATGATGGTTGAGGGCTGCATGTTCTCCTCGGATGGGGTTTTGGTTTTTATCGATTCTGCTTGGTTATCCATGCTTCATCCTATTTCACGAATGGCTTAACCATGCTTCAGTCGGCGATCAAATGTTAATTGGAACTTCGGAAACAACTAAAAAACAGCGACGATGTGATCGATGATCATTTCATTTTTTCTTAGGGTTCGGCGCGGTCACGTCGAAACTGTGTTTGACCAGCATCCACAGGATTTCCCGGTCCACGCTGCCGTCCAGCAGAACGCTGATCCAATGCTTCTTGTTCATGTGATAACCCGGCAAAATACCGGGATGATGGCGAACGGACGCCGCAAAAACCGGATCGCATTTCAAGTCGACCACTTCGCATTCTTCCTTGCCCCGAAGCCCCAATTTCGACCGGCTTACCCGGATCACGGCGGCGAACCATTTGCGATTGCCCGGATGCCGGAAAATCGCCGTGTCGGGATATCGGGCAAAAGGATAATCCGGCTCCGCATTCAACTGCTTTTTGATGTAAGCGAACAGTTCAGGCTTAGTCGACATGGTCGTTTTTTATTTAACGTTATCGAAAAATCATAATCGTCGAACAAATGCCGAGGTCACAAAAAGAGACGCTATTGCTTTATTTCTTCCGGTGGAAGTAATTTACCGAAGATCGTTGTCGAGCGGGAAAGCGAGACGTCCGGGACGTCGGCAGACAAGAATCCAGCCGT
>JBEBTM010000494.1:0-3444 GCA_040393745.1 Thermogutta terrifontis
ATCTCGCCGTCTTCATTCAGCGTTGTCCGAAGTAAAGGAAGCTCCGGCAGGTAATCGGTCCGCATCCCGCCTGAAGCGCCGAAAGGGCGAGGAATATATTGATACGTTTTTCCCGCATCATCGGGGGGACCGGTCGCTGCGGCTTGGCTCCCGGCGAGAAAGGCGAGCATCGCCCCGGCGACCCGACCGAGAAAAATGCGGCGTTGCGGCATGGGCACTTCGGTTTGCTCGATGATTTTCGCAAGCTGTTCGCCGGGCGTGGTACGTAGCATTGCCAATTCCACAGGCTCCAGTGTCAATTCAATCGCCGCTGCGGCCGCTTCGGGATCGAGCAAAAACAGCACTCGAAATTCAGCGTCAACGGCCGCTTTTTTCAGCAGAATTTCAATGCCGCGAGGGTAAGAAGCGAACATGACGTTTCTCCTGTACGGTTATTCACCAAAAGCCGTTGTCATTCCCGTTGCGGTGGCCACCGGCCGACTGGACGTAATCCGAGAACATGCCGACCGTTTTCAATTCCTTGAGTGTTTCCAAAGGCATCTTCACGCCGAAGACCCGGTCAATCGCCCGGCGGAACTCAGGGTAATCCTCCTCGGGGATTTCAAGCCGGTACGATGAATACAGCATTGCCGGGGAAACCCGAAGCCCCTGGGAAAGAAATCCGTCTGGGGAAGATTCAAAAGACCTACCGCCATGTCCGTTCGGCGGGGACGGCGTGGTTTGCCCAACATTTTTCCAAGGGTTCCCCGGATCAGATTCGAGAGGTTCTTCATACCAACCTTTTTCGGCTAAGACCGCACGCCGTTTTTCCGACTGCTCCCGGTCCCGCCGGGCTTCGGGGCTCAATTCAGGCAACGGGGGGGCTTCGTAGCCGACCAGCGAGGCGACCAGGAAGTCATTCAGTTTTTGAACCGTAAAAAGTCGACGCAGTGTTTTCGGGGGAATACGTACACCGAACTCCAGCTCTAAAAGCTCCTTGAACGTCCAGACGCCTCTTTTGAACCGAATTTCCGTGGCCGGTGTGACCTTGTCGAAATCGAGTATGTAATGCGTTGCCACGAGGGCTCGTAGGCGGTCTAATATCGGGATTTCCCCATTTTCATCGGTGGAAAGGACAATCGACGTTTCCCGGGTAAATGTTCCCCAGGCCTCGTCATAGCTTCGAAGGCCGCTGTAGCCGGAAGGAACGTACTGCTTGTATCGATGGTGATACAGGAATTTCTTCCCGTTTTCATCGGCGGCAGCCATGGAACTCCCGGCGAGAAAGGCGAACATGGCCCCCGCGACCCGACCGAGAAAAACGCGGCGTTCAGGTACGGGTATCTCGGTTTGTTCAATGATTTTCGCAAGCTGTTCGTCAGGCATGCTTCTCAGCAGGGCAAGCTCCATCGGCTCCAAAGGCAACTCAAGCGCCACCGCGGCCGCTTCGGGATCGGTCAAAAGCAGAGCCCGGAATTCGCCGTCAATGGACGCCTTTTTCAGCAGAATTTCAATACCGCGAGGAAACATATTTTCTCCCTGTCAGGCTTGGTCGGTTCACGTCATTCGATTTCGTCCGGCTGGATCCCGAAGCTGATGACCGGAATATCCAATTCTCCCTCGGGTTCCGTCGTATGCGGTAAAATTCCAGCCGACGGTGTCGGCGGGCGGTTGCCTTTACTCAGGGAGTCTCCGCAGCCCGTCAGCGCTGTCCCCGCCAGGACGCCGAGCATGACCGCAGCGGCCTGGCCCAGAAAAGCACGCCGCTGCGAGTCGGGCACGGTCGTCTGCGCAATCACCGTTTCAAGTTGCGAGGCAGGAATCTGTCCGAGCATGGCCCGTTCGACGGGGTCCAGGTTCAAGCCGATCGCCGCCGCAGCCGCTTCGCGGTCTTCGAGCAAAAGCCGCCGGAACTCGAAATCCACAGTCGCTTTTTTTATCAGCACTTCGAGCCCACGCGGCACGGGCCCCACAGGCTTCCCACTGCCCGGCGGTCGCCCGCCGACGATAGTTGTCCGAACCGATTCCTGTTCCACGGACATATCGGCCCGAAACTGGGCGCGCCCCACGGGCTGATCGTTTGAAGGCATCGACGGATTTTTCGGCATCGTGTTGTTTCGGTCAAGAGAATCAGGACGAAAAAGCGATTCCATTTGTGGGAACACACTTCGGGCAGTATAATATTTTTCGCCGCTCAATGCAACAAAAAATTCGACTTTCGTAGAGCTTTGGCTCAAATTTGCTTTTTCTTCATAACTCTCCGTATTACTTCATTTTACAGCTGACTAGCGGAGCGGATATATTTCGGAAATAAGGTATGACCGAAACCGGGTGCCGTGGATCCGGCGATTGTCAGGAAGAAACTGGCATTCGGGATCCGAGGCCGCTTCTTTGTTACAATTTGAAAAATCATCATTAAGTCGCCGGCAAAAAAAGAACCGACATGCTCGCGGAATCTTTGTAAAGGGATATTTTTGGCGTATAATGACCAATGAACCCTGTCGTCCCCGCGCTTGTGCTCCACCGTCATCGCGTTGAGACCCCATCCTGCTTCGTAGAATCGACCATGCCCAACGCCAACGATGAAATCCGATTTGCCCTCAATACCGTGGAGAGAAGAGAGGGAATCAAACGGTCCCGGTGTTATGCACGTCGTTTCAGGTCGATCTCCCGTGGATTCGCCCTTCTCGCAACCGTGCTTGGCGGTCTCATTTTGATCGTTCGTTCGGTTTTTCAGGAAATCTTCCATCAAGTCCTTCCAGCTTGGTCCGTTTCTTCCATCCCTTCGGCAATCGTTTTTTTTCTGACGGGATTCGGCTTTTTGCTCCTTTTGAATCATCGCTCCGTTCGACAAAACATCCGATTCGGGATTGCGCGGTTCTTCTTTCTTTTTTGCGCCGTATTCGTACTGGCACTGTACGTCGTGATCGAATTCGATTTCCGCGGGGGGCCGATCGATTGGATTCTTTCGCATCTTTCGAAGGTGCGTTTTCTGCTGTACCTTGTCGGAAACACGTTGATTTTCTCACTCGGCGGCATGCTGCTTGCCTCACAGGCTCGATATCGCCGAGCCGTCCGTTCCATCGTTTGCATCGGAGCCTTGTTGGTCGTCCTATTCGGCTTGATGATCTATCTCAGTCATTTCGTCGATGTCGTGATTTTTAGCCAGATCAATTCGATTCCCGTCACGCTTGTCACCGCGTCGTTGTATCTTTTCCTTGGATTGTCCTTGTTTTTCATGACGGGAACGAACATCCTTCCTACCCGATTTTTTTTGCGGAACGACACGCTCGGCTACCTGCTCCGTTATTTCGTCCCGCTATTCACCGTCGCGGCCATTCTCCAGGGGGTCTGTCATTTTTGCGCCGACAGGTATTTTGTCGACCGGACCTACAAAGCGATGGAGCTTTCCATTACGGTCTGTATCGTCGGCGTCCTGGCCATCCTCTTCGACATGTTCGCCGG
>JBEBTM010000495.1:0-3440 GCA_040393745.1 Thermogutta terrifontis
ACGGCAATCGCGAGAGGCGACGCGAATGAGCCAGTCGTGATCGTTGACGCATCGACCGGCGAGCCTCTATGGTATAACAGAGCCTTCGAGAATTCGTTTCTGGCTGTCGACCGCGAAGCATCAATCGAGGCCATGAAAGCTGTGGTGCAGAAAGACAAAGGAATTCAAGCCACCCGAAACGCCAGTCTTTTCGGTCAATTTACTGAGGAAGATTCTCTCGATCCGCCATTCTCCGCCTATATTGGGCGTTGGAGTGGCCGGATCCGGCCGACACCGGTTCTCTGGAAGGAAAAACCCGCCTTGATGCTGAGTTTCGTCAGTGCAACCCTCGAGCTTGTTCGACAACGGGAGGCTCTGCAACAGCTCAGCAGCGATCCGGTGATTTCTTCCGGCGACTTTCCTGCGGCGGCGCGTGCCATTGCCCGGGCTGCGGGAGAAAGCCTCGGTTCGGTCCGGGCAGGAATTTGGATGCTGGAAAATAACGTCTTGGCCAATCTTGTGACCTATGACCGAAAGGCCAAGGCGTTCGATTGTCAGCATCATTTCGACATGAACATTTATCCGTTGTACTGTAAAATGCTTTTTACCGATCGTTATGTGCCGGTTCGTGACACGCATTCGGAAAAAGTGCTCTGGGACTTGGCTGCCTACTATAAACCTTTTGGAATTAGAGCTTTACTTGATTGTCCGATTCGTTTGGGCGGTGTTTTTCTCGGTGTTGTATGCTGCGAGCACGAGGAACCGAGAGATTGGACCCAGGAGGAATTGGCCTTTGGAGCGACTCTTTCCGACTTTGCGGCCATGGCTGTCGGCGCCGCGAATTTACATGAAAGCGAACGCCGGATGTCGATGCTGATCTCGAACCTTCCAGGGGCGGCGTTCCGTTGTCGGGTGGAGTTTCCCGTCATTACGATCGAGTATATCAGTGACGGTTGCAAAGACATTTTCGGTTACACGCCGGATGAGTTTATCGAAAACAACACGATTTCTTTCATGGATGTCGTGCACCCTGACGACATTGAAAAAGTGTTGGGTAATACTTCTAATACTGTTACACAATACATTCCGATCGATCTGTCTTATCGGATTGTAAAGAAAAACGGCGAGACTCGCTGGATTTGGGAGCGGAGCCGTTTGGTGGTGGAAAAACGGAAAGAATCCGACGCTTATATTATTGAAGGCTTTTTCAGCGATATCACCGAGAGGCGGCGTTTGGAAGAAGCCGAATTGGCCAGTCAGGCCAAGAGCCAGTTCCTGACCAACATGAGTCATGAAATCCGTACGCCGATGAATGCCGTGATCGGATTGACGGACATTCTTCTGGCCACGGACCAGGCGCCCTTGCAACGACAATACACGGAAACGATTAAGCAGAGCGCCGACTCGCTGCTTGGCATACTCAACGATATTCTCGATTTCTCGAAAATCGAAGCGGGACGCATGGATTTCGAAGATATTGATTTTTCCATGCAATCCGTGATTGAAGATGTTTGTGAAGTTTTTTCCGTTGACGCGAGAAAAAAGGGAATCCATCTCGGTTTGGAAATCGATGCCGACATGAGCGGCATGGTTCATGGGGACCCGGGACGCATCCGTCAAATACTTGTCAATTTAATCGGAAATGCCGTCAAATTCACCGATCGGGGAGAAGTAATCGTGCGCTGCCGTCGTTCGATAGTTGATGAGAAGAAAAAAGGAAGAAATCGATATCTTTTTCATATTGAAATCCAGGATACCGGAATAGGCATTCCGCCGGACCGGTTGCGAAAATTGTTCGAAGCGTTCTCACAGGTCGATTCGAGTACGACTCGAAAACATGGAGGAGCCGGCCTGGGATTGGCTATCAGCGACAAACTGCTTAAGCTCATGGGGGGAGAGATCAAGGTCCGAAGTGAAGAAGGAGAGGGTTCGACGTTTCTACTTGAGATTCCCTTGTGGGAAGGAAGCAATCCCGTGCCGTTCCGTCCGGATTTTTCCGAATTGTCCGTTTTGGTATTTCAAAAATTCGACGTTTCAAGAAAATATCTTGCTAAAACGATTGCCTCATGGAATTCCAGGGTCGAGGAAGCGTCGACACCGGAGGAATGTCTCGATAAGATTCGACAGGCGTCCGACAACGGGACGATGTACGACTTGATGTTGATCGACATGGAAGGCGAGGATTACGATACGGAAATATTTTTGAACGATATGCGTGACGTTATCGGAAAAGACGATGATGTTTACTTTGGGTTGCTTTATCCTTTCGGATCGACGATTTCCGAATCGCTTTTGAACGATCCGAACATTGCCGGTGTCGTTACCTATCCCATCAAGGCAAGTGATTTGAGCAACTTTTTGCATCGGATCCGCCAATCGGCCCATGCCAGCGGCATTTTCAAAAAAACCGATACCGATGTCGGCATGGAAGTCCTTTTGGCCGAAGATACAAAGATCAATCAAATGGTCGCCGTGAATCAACTCGAGAGTTTGGGACACCATGTCGTCGCCGTCGACAACGGCAGTTTGGCGCTGGCCGCCTTGAGAGAAAAAACATTCGATCTTGTTTTGATGGATTGCCAAATGCCGGAAATGGACGGTTACCAGGCGTCACGACTGATCCGATCCCAAGCGGCCGGGGTATTGAATCCGCGAATACCGATTATCGCCATGACCGCCAATGCCATGAAGGGTGATCGCGAGAAGTGTCTTGATGCGGGAATGAACGACTATATCTGCAAGCCTGTAAGGATCGAAGATCTGAAAAAATGCCTTGAACGATGGCAAGCTATTATTCGGAGATAGAATGACAGATAGCTTCGGACTTTTGACGAACCGAAGCTGTTTGTTCCTTTGCCGGCGAGAATATTCGCAACTGATTTTGGCGTCGCCGACCGCCGAAAGGTCGCGGCGCAGGATACGCCGGGCGCCGCCCTTGAGCGGCCCCCTTTCGCGAGTTGCGAATATGAGCGAAACAACGCCCGTCGGCAGTTCACGTTGTAAATCGGGCGCTCCAGCGGTCAGACCAATCGTACGGAAACGCCCAGTTGATGCAGGCGGCGTTTGAGTTTCGGGATCGTTGTCCGGCCCGTGTGCAGGATTCCCGCGACAATAGCGGCATCGGCGTGGATGTCAAAGGCGGCTTTGACATGTTCCGCCGAGCCCGCTCCGCCGGAAGCAACCACGGGGACGCCGACCGCTTCGGCGATCAAGGCCGTAATCGTCAGTTCGAAACCCGCCCGGGTACCGTCGGCGTCGACGGAATTGACGACAATCTCGCCGACCCCCAGTTCAACCGCCTGACGCGCCCACTGGACGGCGTCCAAACCGCTGCGTTCGCGGAACCCCCGGGTCGAAATTTCATAGCCACTTGGAAATCGTAACCGATCCGGATTGGCCACCGGGTCCATACCGAGCACAATGCATTGGCGTCCAAACGCCCGGGCCCCTTCTGTGATGAT
>JBEBTM010000496.1:0-3429 GCA_040393745.1 Thermogutta terrifontis
TCAGCACATCGAACTGCCTGGCGGCGAATCGCAACCGGCCAATTCCGGCACGAAAATATCCGATCCGGAAAAGGACGCTGAATTGCGGGAATCGCAGACCCGTTTGAGACTCCTTGAATCGGAACGCTCGGCCCTGGAAAAGAGCCTGGCGGAGTCGGAAGCGAAGCGGCAGCGGGAAACCGAGGTCGTGGCCCTGTATCCTGACGGCGTTGTGATCCGGACGGGCAAGCGGATCGCGGTAGGCTGCTGCCTGGAGGTTCCAAACGGCCGGAAGGTGTTGGAAAAAGTCGATTTGAAAGCCGGAGCGCTCTATATGGCGGACGGCGAAAAGATCACGTTTTAAGAGAGGGAAAATTTATGAAACGGGAAACGGCAATAATGATCGGCGAAAGCGCGGCGAAAATCCTCGCTGCGTGGCTTCTCTGCGTCTTCGGGGCGCATTGTATCTATAGTGTGGGGTATGGATTCCCTCGCTACCTGGTCGAACACGGCATCGAGGCCGTCGAAGGTCTGGTCGAGTTGCAATTAGAGCTGGCGATTGGCGGCGTATCGGTCACAATCGCGGCCATGATGGTAATGGCGGTGCTCGATGCCGCGGCTAGATTGATTTTGAAACGAAAAGAGAAGACGAAAACCACCAAACACGCCGGGGAGTGACGCGACATTGAAAGGATGTCGACCCCGGCGAAACTCGGGTACGCGACGGCTCCGCATGCGATACGGATTTAATCCGGGGGCCATCGCGGTGCCCCCTGTCCGTCGCCCCTTCCCTCACAGCGGCTGGGGAAGGGGTGATGGACAGGGGAGCACCACCCCCCACTGTCTGTTGCTAGCAGACCGGCTGCTTTGCGTCGCAGACTCTCCAGGAGCAGGCCGAACAGCAAGGGGCATGACAAAAAAAGTTCCCCTTTTTTTGGCGTGTTCCTTGCCGGCATGCGGCGCGTCTGGAATAGGATTGAATTTACAAAACAGGCCGAACGCCTGACAACCCCAAGGAGAATGAAGCATGACAAACGATGAAATCGTCGCCTTGATCCGCAACCGCTTCAATGTAAGCATTGAACAAATCGAGCAGCTTGAGAAAACAGGCGGCTCGTATGAACAGAACAGAGCCAAAGAGGCTCGGGATCGTATCCGTCGAAATCGTCTCTACGGCATCGCCAAGGAAATCGTCGCGACGCTCGAACGCGAAAAAGTAAACAAAGAGGAATTCAACTACGTTAGCAACGTGATGAATGGAAGCATCGTCGATTCTCCTTTGGTCTTCGAGAAGGAATAAACGCTACATAAACGCCGATTTCGGTAAAACACCATCCCCCATTTAAGGAGTTATTGTAATGATTAAAGACGAAAAGGCAGATCGTTTGAAAGACGGGTCCGTGCGTCACCCGCATTCCTACGAGACGGAAATCCAGATCGTTGACAAGTGCAACGACCTGATGAAAGTGATATCGCAGTGGAAAACGTCAAGCTGGTTGGTCCGCAAGATCCTGGCCCGGCTTGATGACGAACTCGACCGAGGCGCTATTGTCGGTGAACACGAGTTTAAATATAGGCGTTAGTCGTCCTTTTTCCGTTTTGCGATATAGAACGTGCATTTTGAGTAGGTTTTTCTAGGCCCGTCTTTTAAGTTTTTATCGTCATCAAAAAAGATCCTGCCTCCTTTGATACTTGGTGTGACGCCTGGATGTTTTTTTCGATGCTGATAATACGCCATGAATTTCGGGCATATAAGTTTAATCCGGTGGGCGGGGGAATCGGGGTTTTCCCTGTCCTCGTCAATAAGAATGAATCTTGCCACATGTAAGAGTTTGATTTGATAGGAAATTTCATTGCGAGTATAGCCTTCGATTTCCATTTCAGGCGGGTACTCGTAAGGTTTTTGATTTTTCATGACCCAATCGTAAATTTTGTCGATCAGTTCCCAATTGAAATCCATTAGAAAATTCTCCTTTGATTCGGGGTGAATAGGGTTTGTAAGCGTTCTATTCTACCCCGTTTCATTGGAGAAAACAATTGATTTATGCAACACATTCGCTTCGAAATCATCATCCTGGTCGTCCTGGCTCTCCTGGCCGGCTGCAAAGGAAATCCGCTGCGTGTCTCGGATCCTCTGAAGAACGTCCCCGTCCAGGCGGCAAGGTTCGAGCGGACCCTGGACCGTCAGTATGAGGCGAAGCGGCAACACGATCCGCAAGTATCCGTGCGATTTGAGGGTATTGAGTTTCGGCGGGCAATGCAACTCCTGGCCGATCTTTCAAACGCGACGATTATCTGGTCCAAGGAACTCGACGACCAGGTTGTGAGCGGCAGTTTCGTCGACCTTCCCCTGTCGGCGGTGCTCCAGGCGATAGCGCGGCGTTACGGCGTATCCGTTTCAGAAAACCAGGGCGTCTACTGCCTCGGAGAATACAGGCGGGAAGACACCGTCACGGCCGTTGTCCGGATCCCGCCCGTGGACAAAGAGGAATTCCTCAAGGCCACGGAATCGGTATCGAGCGAAGGCGGCAGGGTGAATATCGTCGGTTCGGTGCTCTGGATCGTGGACCGTTTGGACAACGTGCGGCGGATCCTGGCCGATGTGGAGGAAATCCGCAACCGCCTGGAGCGTTCCTACATTGCGGAAGTGTACTTCATTCGGCTTTCGGAAGAAGACTTCGCGGAACTCTCGGCGGATCTCCGTATCCAAGCCGTGGACGTGTTCTCGTCCAGTTTCAACATTGAAGAACTCTTCGAGGCCGTTCTCAACGGCGATGCGGGAATCACGTCCGGGAGCGTGGATTCCCGGCCTGTGCTGTATCTTTCGGAAGGCCGGAAAGCGTCCTTCGAAGTCGGCACGGAAATCACTCGACCACGCAGTGCGGTGAACGAAAAAGGCGTCATTGAAAATATCGGCTATGACACCTTCCAAGACGGTCTCACGCTCTCCCTGGCCTTGTTTCGCGTATCCGATGAAAGTTACTCGCTTGATATGGACCTTGAGGTTTCGACGTTCGAGCGGGTCTCTTCGGAACTTTCGATTCCGGACAAAAAAACCTCCGTTCTCCGCTCGCCGGGTCTCCTGGCCAAAGACGGCCGAATCGTCTTCGCGGGTCAAGTGAGGCGAAACGATAAAAATAAAACCTTCGGCTTGATCGGCTTCGACGTGTCGCGTTCCTATGACCTTTTAACGGTCTGGGTCCGTGTCCGGGAAGTCCGTTAATATATTTTTGTTTCGATTTTAGTTTCAACTTTACAAAGGAGTGTCAAACATGAGCACAACGCAAGTTTCACCACAGGGAATCACCGCCGAAAAAATGCTGGGTAAGCCCCGCTTTCGGGTCTGGGGCAGTTTCACGGAAAAAGACATCTACACGCCCCAAGGCGCGACGGACCCGGTATTTCGTTTCAAATTCGATTTTATCGGCGGTGAATTGATCCTGGAAGTGG
>JBEBTM010000497.1:0-3418 GCA_040393745.1 Thermogutta terrifontis
TGAGCTTCGATATCTTGGAGCACGAGCATCCGCCAAACGCGGTCCAGGAAATTCCGAACGCCGTGAACGCCGTCCATCGACCAGGGTTTCACCGATTCCAGGGGTCCCATGAACATTTCGTACAGCCGCAGCGCATCGGCCCCGTAGCTGTCGACCACGTCGTCGGGATTGACTACGTTGCCCCGACTCTTGGACATTTTGTCCGCACGGCTGTCGACCTGGATGGCGTCGTTCTCCACGAGAACGAAGGCATCGCCTTTCTTGACGACCTGCTTCGGGTCGAGCTTGACGCCTTCGAGTTTCTCGGGAGACGAAGTACCGGCCGATTTCAATGTGCCGATGCCGTCGCGGTCGATGTCCACGAGGTTGGCCGAAATCCAGTTGCCGGACGCGTCCTTGAACCCCGTGAATTCCATTTCGCCCAGGATCATCCCTTGATTGACGAGCCGGTGGAACGGTTCGGGATGCGAGACGATGCCATAATCGTACAGAACCTTGTGCCAGAACCGGGCATAGAGCAAATGCAGCACCGCATGTTCCGCACCGCCGACATAAAGATCCACGGGCATCCACGCGGCTTCCCGCTGCGGGTCGACCAGGAATTCGTTGTTCCCGGGATCGATGAAACGCAGATAATACCAGCACGAACCGGCCCACTGGGGCATGGTGTTCGTTTCCCTCTTGTATCGCCGGCCGTTGCGTTCGACGTACAGCCAGTCATCGGAAGCGAACTCCAGCGGCGGTTCCGGCGAGTTGTGTTCGGCCCGGAATTCCAGGTCTTTCGGGATGTCCAGCGGCAATTCCTTGTCATCCAGCGCGATCGTCTTGCCCGTAATTTTGCCGTCTTTGTCGATTTCGTGCAAAATTGGGAACGGTTCGCCCCAGAAATGTTGCCGACTGAAAAGCCAGTCCCGGAGTTTGTAATTGACCGCCTTTTTGCCAATGCCCGCGCGATTCAAATCGGCCGTGATCTTCTCCTTGAATTTAGCGGTCAAGAGTCCGTCGTAAGGTCCGCTGTTCATGGCCATTCCCGGCTCGGTGAACGCGGCGAACTCGACGCCGACATGCGAGGCGTGGTCGCAGCTTCCGACGACCTGGACGATCGGCAAATCGAACTGCTTGGCAAATTCGAAGTCCCGGGTGTCATGCGCAGGCACGGACATGATGGCCCCGGTGCCGTACGAAATCAGGACGTAGTCGGCGATCCAAATCGGAATCGCTTCGCCGTTAACGGGGTTCATCGCATACGAACCCGTAAAAACGCCGGTTTTTTCCTTGGCCAAATCGGTCCGGTCCAGGTCGCTTTTCGAGGCGGCCTGTTCGCGGTATTTTTGTACGGCCTCGCGGTGCTCGGGCGTAGTGAAGTGGTCGACAAAAGGGTGTTCGGGGGCAACGACCATGTAAGTCGCCCCGAAAAGCGTGTCGGGCCGGGTCGTGTAAATCCGGAGAACATCATCGCCGGGTTTGCGCGGAAAGCCTGTTTTCGCACGAGAATCCAACCAAGAGGCGTAATCGGCGTCCACGGTCTTTCGCCAAGCCTTCGGACCGGTAACTTCCCGGTTTCCGTCTTCCGCCTCGGTTTTTCGCCCTACATAAAAGTCGACTTCCGCGCCCGTGCTCCGGCCGATCCAATTGCGCTGCAGCGCCTTGATGCTGTCGGTCCAATCAAGCGGTTCAAGGTCCGATTCCAAACGGTCCGCGTAAGCCGTGATACGAAGCATCCACTGACGCAGCGGCATACGTACCACGGGGTGGTTGCCTCGCTCGCTCCGGCCTTGGATGACTTCTTCGTTCGCCCGCACGGTTCCTAAAGCGGGGCACCAATTCACGGGCGCCTCGACTTGGTACGCCAAACGATGTTCGTCACGGTAAACGTCCACGGCGTCGGGCCCTTGGCTGACGATCTCACCAGGAATCGGCAGCTCGTTGATGGGCCTGCCTTTTTGCGTATCGGGATCGTACCAAGTATCGTAAAGCAGCAGGAAAATAAACTGCGTCCAGCGGAAATAATTCGGGTCCGTGGTATCGACTTCCCGGCTCCAATCGTAAGAAAAGCCGAGCATTTTGAGCTGTCGACGGAAATTCCCGATGTTCGTTTCGGTGATCGTCCGGGGATGCGTGCCCGTTCGTTTGGCTTGTTGCTCCGCGGGGAGCCCGAAGGCGTCCCAACCCATCGGGTGCAAAACCGTGGTGCCATTCATTCGCTCAAAACGGCAGACGATATCCGTGGCGGTGTACCCTTCCGGATGGCCGACGTGGAGTCCGTTCGCGCTGGGGTAGGGGAACATGTCAAGCACATAGAGCTTCTTCTCACCGGGCATTTCCGGCGTTTCGAAGGTTCTGTTCTTTTCCCAATACGCCTGCCATTTCGGTTCGATGGTCGCGGGATTGTATTTCATGGTTCTGGGAGGGGTGATTCCTATTCTGATTCAAATATTGCGCATTTCCCGGCACGAATTGCGAAGTGCAATTATACCCGGCCCTACCGGCATGTAAACCCGAAGGGCGGTGCACGCTCGTTTCGAATTTTTTTCGCCACCGTCTTTCCTTTTTTTTCGGAACCGTGTAGAATGCATCCTTTACGAGGGCGACGCCGAGCTGTCGCCCTTTCCCGGTATGATCCTTCACCCTTTCCAAATCGGCGTTCCCGCCTTTTTCCTGATAAAGGAGTCTTTCCCTTGAAATCTTCGAAGAGTTTCGGCGTTCGGATCGGTCTTTGCGGCGTCATTTTGATCGTTCTGCTTCGCATTTCCATCGGCTGGCATTTCTTCTACGAAGGCGTTCACAAATTCGATCCGCACGACGATTTCTCCTCAAAAGGTTTCCTGGGCCAAGCCAAGGGTCCGGCCGCTCCGCTTTACTACGGCATGTTACCCGACTTGGACGGCACCCGGCGGATCGAAATCCAGCAGATTGAAGTCGTCAAAAAGGATAAAGACGGCAAAGATCGCAAGGTCAAAGTCAAAACTTTTATCGCCTACGAAAACGCTTGGAACAAGTATTACGCCGATTTCTGCCGACAATATGCCAATAGCATCGACAAAGGCGTCCAGGCCCGGCTCGATGAAGTATTCAACCGTTATTGGGATTCGCTTCACGCCGGGGCCGCTGACGTGGAAAAAGATGTCAAGGCCCATTTGGAATCCATGAAACGCTTCGATGAAATGAAGCGGACGCAGCGGAACGATTCTCAATTCGAGCAGGTTCGCCGTTGGGATGCCATGCTTGCTTACCGAAACGATGCCGCGAAATGGATCAGCATGCTCGACGGCATGAGCGATGGTTTGCAATCCGATCTGGCCCGACTCATCTCACCACAATTGGCCGGAGAGAATGGGAACATTATCACCAAACCTGAAGAAGCGATCATTCCCAACCCTGTCGTCAAGTCGCAGATGCGTCTGCTCGACCTGTCCGT
>JBEBTM010000498.1:0-3414 GCA_040393745.1 Thermogutta terrifontis
CAACGCAGGAAATGCGGCAGTACTAAAACGAGATCGACATAACGGTGGTTCAGGTGCGTGTGACCGCCGTGGTCTTCGAACATGGGTTCTTCGAAAACGATTTCACCGTACACGCTGCCGCCTTCGATGAACGGTAAAAGGCGAGCCTGGGCCGAATAGGTCAGTTCGAGGACCGACTTTTGACCGAGCTTCGGCAAAGCGGAATGCGTATCGTGATAATTGTGGATCGCCAGGGTCCATTGCCGGGTGTTGTTGGCGCATTGCATCCGCCGGGCCGCCTCACGGGCCGCTTGGACCGCCGGAAGCAGGAGGGCGATTAAAACGCCGATCACGGCAATGACAACGAGCAATTCAACAAGGGTAAAACCGTTTTTACGGTTGGAAATAACAATATTTGTGCGCATGATGTCTCCTTGAGTCATTTATGAGTGATTCGTTGAAAAGGACACCGATCCACCGACGCTTCAGGCACACGGTGGTTCGATTACAACGCCGATCATTTTTCAAGCGAATACCACTGGAGGCGCGCGGCACGAGGGGACACCGTGAAGCTCGTTCACGACGGGCACGAAAAGCGGCAGAGGCGAAGAAGCTGTCTCTGTAAGAGCGGTCAAAACCGGCTCGTTCGAGACATACAGGGCCACGGCGAGATGGAGAATGCGGCAAATGTCGCAGTCCTCGTCCGTGGACAGCGGGACGCTTTCTTCCTGATGCGAAGAACAGGGGCAAGCCGAAACCGATTCCGACCGGCCGTGGGCATGAAAGTGTAAGCTCGGCAGAAACACCATGGCGAACAGGTAGAACGCCGTCAAACCGAGCGCGGCCACCTTCCGCGGATGCTGTTTTCGGAATGAAATAACTTCCATGATGAAAAGAGAATACATGGAGCCCCGGGATTCGTCAAGCGCAAAATCCGAGACTTCATCGAAAATCCCGATGGAAACGTGATGGTTACGGTTGGTCTGCAACGATCACCGGCTCCGGCCCGTAAGCCGAATGATGAGATAGAGCAGTTGGAGCAGTGCCATGAGGGTTCCGGCCACATAGGTCAGCGCGGCGGCATTCAGGACCTTTTTCACCTGATACGCCTGCTCCTCCGTGACGAGTCCCAAAGCGCCCAGTTGCTGCTTGGCCCGTGTGCTGGCATTGAATTCGACCGGTAAAGTCACAACTTGAAAGAAAACGACAAAAGCAAACAGGAAGACGCCGATCCATGCCAGGAAGGACAAAGCCTGGAAGAAAAGGCCGATGAAAAACAGGATAAATGCCGTGTTCGAGCCGAAAGAAGCCATCGGAACGGCAAGACTTCGGAGAATCATCGGTCGGTAATGGACGGCGTCCTGGATAGCGTGCCCCGCTTCGTGGGCTGCAATGCCGACGGAAGCCGCCGTGGCGTTGCCGTAGACTTCCGGGCTCAACCGGAGGACTTTGGCCGAAGGGTCGTAATGATCGGTCAGGTGACCGCCGATTTGTTCTATTGCGACATTGTGCAGGCCGGCCGAGTCTAAAATCCGCCGAGCCGCTTGGGCTCCCGTCATTGACGCTGGCACCCGACTCGCGGCGGCGTAACGGCTCGAAACCATCGTCTGCGCAACGAAGGCCAGTAGCAGGGCTGGGGCAATCAGGATAAAATAGAAAGGGTCGAAAAACATGGCATCACCTTGAAGGAATTCCTGATCGTTGTATCATCGTATACTGCCATTCTAACATGTCTTCGAAACCCTTCAAGCCGTTTTTTTCCGGTCGCCGTGAACCTTTTGATATGACATTGCCCGCCTCGAATTATTTCACCGTTCAAGACAAGGTCGATTATTTTGATTGCGACAATCGGCGAAAAATGCGCATTTCCGCCGCGATTCGCTGTATGCAGCGCTGCTCTTGCGAGCAGATGGTCCGTTTGGGAATTCCCCTGGAAAAGCTCCAAGCCGAACGGATGGCCCTGATCCTGACAAAGATTTGTATCAAAGTCCATCGACTGCCGATATGCAATGAAGCTTTGACGGTCTGTACCATTCCCGTGGGACCCGTGGGAGTAAAGTATCACCGGGAATATTTTATCGACTCCGCAGTGGGCGAGCGGCTTGTCTCCGCCTTTTCGTACTGGATCCTGGTCGATCCGATCAGCCGGAAATTGCACAAGCCGTCGAAGTTTCCCTACGATTGGGATCTGCGACCGTCTTTGATCGGCGACATCGTCGGTGACATACCGCTTCCCCGGCGAAGCGTTCCCGAGACGATCCGAGCGACAGTTCCCGTGCGTTATTCCGATATCGACTGGAACAATCACGTCAACAATACGATCTACCCCGATTTCATTTGCGACGCCCTTCTTGACGAAATCCGCGACGACCGGAAAATCGACCTTTTTACGATTGCGTTCAAAAACGAATCGATCCTGGGGGATCGGATCGAGGTTTTCGCGGACCCGCTCGACGGAGGCGAATTCTATCTCGTGGGGCGTCACGAACGGGGAACCTGTTTCGAGAGCCTTGTCCGCTTTTCATCGTGACGCAGGCAAAAAAACCGCAAAACGAGTTGCCGCAGGGGGGCCGCGTCGGCGGTTACGGTGCGTCGATCAGTTTCACTTCGTAGAGAACGGGCCAGTTTTTCCCCGTAATGAAGAGCCGGTTCGCGGCTCGGTCGAAGGCGATGCCGTTGAGGACGTTGTTGCGATAATTCGGGTGTGATGTCGTCAGTTCCGCTTTGTATTCTTCGGGAATGAATACCGTGCAGTCGACCCAGCCGATGACTTTGCCGGTCTTCGGATTGATCCGGACGATTTGGTTGGTTTGCCAGACGTTGGCCCAGATTTCGCCGCGAACAAATTCGAGTTCGTTCAGGTTCTTCACGGGTCGGCTTCGTTTCGTTTTCGGATCTTGTTCGGTCACGTCGATTTTCCGAGTTTGCCGAAATGTCTTGGGGTCCAGAAATCGCAGGGTCGCACTGCCATCGCTGAGGATCAGGTGTTCGCCGTCGAAGGCGAGCCCCCAACCTTCGCCTTTGTAACGAAATTGCTCGATGAATTGAAACGACTCCCTGTCGTACACGAAGCACAGCCCTTCCTGCCAGGTGAGTTGGTAGATGCGGTCGCCGACGAGTTCGGTGCCTTCGGCAAAATACTGCTTGGGAAGGCGGAGCTGTTTGACCACTTTACCCGTCTTGATATCGACCTGCCGGAGCGTCGAACTTCCGTACTGGCCCGTGCTTTCGTATAAAAATCCGTTGTTGTAGAAGAGACCCTGAGTGAATGCTTTATTATCATGGGGATGCGTCGCAACGGTTTCCAGCGTCAGGGGTTTTGTCGTCGAAAGACCGTGCGACTGCGACCAGAGCGGCGGTTGCAGGAAACCGGCCAAGGCAAGAGTCAGGAGCAACGCCACAACGCCGCCGGTTAAACCGAGAAAAAGATATTTC
>JBEBTM010000499.1:0-3405 GCA_040393745.1 Thermogutta terrifontis
TGACGAGAATACGATCCTCCTGCTCCTTGAAAACGGGCACCTTCGTTCCGCGAAGCCGAAGGATGCGCAGGCCGATGTGAATCAGGATACGCAGTTCCGACATTTGCTTTCACTTGAGGATGCGCCGCAGGAACGATTGCAGGCCGGCATGAAGTGGACGAGCGACGCCGGACGGATCAAGCCGTTCAAAGGGTATCAGACCGATTACGAAGTCGTCGGCATCGCCGAGTTAGACGGAAAGAAAGCGGCCCATATTCGTTTCTCGGCCACGATAGCGGATATGCAGAAAATGCCCGAGTTGGCCGCGGAGCCGCTTCCGAAAGGGGCGACGTTAACGAATTCCCACAAGGGCGACGCCTATTTCGATCTCGAAACCGGGCTGCTACTCCGGCAGGAAGTCGACATGGAAAGTTGCATGACGGGCATCGGCGGTTATAAAGCGGACGACGGTTCCGACCGCTTTATCGTCAAGGCGAAGTTTTACGTTCAACTTTTTACCTCCTGAGCCGATGAGCCTCGCCCTTTGTCCCACGAAACCGAACGAAAAGACCAACTTCATGTCCATCGACCCGGAGTCGCTGTTGCCACTGGTACCGTTCCGCCGCATGTCGACGGATTACGGCTATTTATTGCGACATTACTGGATGCCGTCCGGAGAACTTCGCTACCTGCTTCACCGGAGCGAACGAAACGGCGCGGCCGAACGGCATGAAAACGGTTTCCGCATCAAAAGATCGATGAAATTCGACGCGGATCTTTTCGTTTGGCGTGAAAAGTATGTCGGCGACAACGATGTCGAGATGATTCGTTATGCCCCCTGCACGGAGAACGAAAGCCTTTGTGAATACGACCGCTCGAAACAGCATTTGCGGATGCGATCCCCCTTGGATCATGCGAACACGACTGAAAACCGGAACGAGGCTTACTGGGCCTTACCGATCCTGCCGCCGCTCCTCCCGATTCCGCTCGGTTTCCGGTGGCATGTCCGGCACGGAGACGATACGCTCGATTTTATGTTGGAATCGTCGATTTTTGTTCACGACATGGAAGTTCTCTTCATTCGGCGTCACGGTCGCTTTACGCTTCCCGGATATTTTCGGGACAATCGTTTTATTGAACAAAATATTGTCGTTCATCGTGAAGGAATTTCCGCTTACGCCCTGGACCGCTCCGTCGTCCTCGAAGATCGAATACGTGACCGGATTGATTCGGGGGCGGAGAGGATCGAACTGGAAACCGCCGTCAAACTGATTCAATCCTCCGCCGACTGATGCCAGCGCCGCTTTTTATCAAATACCGAACCAAACACGGCAACAGCTACGTGTACGACTGCGCGACGGGCCGAATTCTGGCCGTCGACGAGGTCGTCTACGAAATCATCGACGACTTCCGCATTCTGACGGACGAGGAAATTCACCGAAAGCACATTTTACTGGGCTCCGACAAAGTGCAAGCGGCCCTGGACGATTTGTACGAAATTCGCAAAAAACACCATTTGATCGACCATGACCCGAAGGAGCTGTCACAAATCGAAATCGTCGAGTACGAAAAACGCCAGTATCCACTCGGCGAATTTTGGAAAAGCGCGGCCGCGCTGCTGATCCTCGGGCTGACGGAACGCTGTAACCTTGACTGCGTCTACTGCTGTTACAGCGGGAAATTCGAGGGCCAGCGAGTCCACAGCGACAAGGTCATGAACACGGTGGTGGCCCGGCAAGCGATCCGGCAATTTTTGGACGGCGAACAAGTCATTGACGGAATTTACCCGATAACCTTCTACGGCGGCGAACCGCTCCTCACCTTTTACCACCTCGAGGAGTGTGTTCGTTTCGCCGTGGAGGAAGCCGGACGGCGTGGTAAAAAAGTCCGATTTTCCGTTACAACGAATGGGACGCTGCTCCGCGATGAAGTCTGCGATTTCCTCGTCGAGCATGATTTTTTAACGATCATCAGCCTGGACGGTCCGCGCGGGGCGCATGACCGATACCGGGTTTTTCCGGACGGCCGGGGCTCTTTCGATCTCGTTTGGAAAAATTTGCGCCGTTTTGTCGAGCGCTATCCCGACTATAAAAACCGGGGCCTGAACATCACGCTTTCGCCTCCCTTCGATCTGGAGGAAACGGGACGTTTCGTCGAAGAATGCTTTCGGGATTTCCCGTTGATCCGGGCTTCGCTCGTCAATATCGGCAGCGAATATCGTTTCGAAAACAGTGAAACGGCGGCGACTCGCTACGGCTGCTCCTCCTGTTCCCATTGCGAAAACGGCCTTCATCCCAAGGAGGATTTCCGGCAGTTTCGCGACGAAGACAAGCGGCAACTCAAAAAGCTGTGGGATGATTGCCTGGAATGCGTTGCCCGGGATGGGGTGGCCGGAGCCTGGCGGCGTATGCCTTTTGCCATGGCCCTGTTCGATTCGCAAATCTCTCATATCCATGGGAGGAACGTCACCCGGCAAGCGTCCGAATGGGAATTCATGATCCCCTGCCTGCCCGGTTTTACACGACGTTTTTGTGATGTCGACGGAAATTATCGTGTTTGCGAGCGGGTCGACGATTCGGCGGCCTATCGCTTGGGCAATGTTTGGGACGGCCTCGATTCCGAACGAATGGAAAATGTTTTGGAATTGCGGCGTCACTTCGGCGACTGCGGCAACTGCAGCGCCTTGAAAAATTGCGACATCTGCTTTGCCCGAATACCGTGCAGCGACAAGGGACGGGAGGGTTACGATCCGAATTTCGACCGTCAATGTCGGGAATCGCGTCAGTCGCACCAAAAAATGTTGCAACTCTATACGGAAATCATGGAGGTGAATCCGTCGGCCTTTGAACGTCATGCAGCCGACCAAGGCAACTCGACGCTCCGTTTCGGCGCCCCGAACAGTCGAATTGAAACGGAAACGAGAGAGCGGCTGAAACTGGAATCTTTTCACTCTTTTTGATTTACCTCCATGAGCATCCAACCGACCGGCTTCCAGCGGGCCGACCTGAGCCTCGAATATGAAGCTATCGACGAAACGGCGACGACGGCGGAGAAAATATGTTGCAAATGTCTTGTTCCCGACCAATCGGTCTGCAATACGGAGGGAAATTCGGGAACTTTCATGACGGCGGCGTCCGGGTCTCTATATTCGTATCATTTTACATAATAATCGGAGAGTTAAGCTTTTAGTGATAAAAAATGGAACGTCCAAATACGATTACACCAAATTGAAGCACGAACAGCCCCACGATATACCACCAATTCCGCCTGTCTTCTTTGATGTTCGAAAACAGTACAATGCTCCACAGTCCGGCAAATACGGAAATTTCGATGATGGAGAAAATGACTCGATTCTGCTGCATTAATAATCGTAGAATATCCGGAACGAAGGTGAAAATAGCAAACGGTGCGATGATGGATGTTTCA
>JBEBTM010000500.1:0-3377 GCA_040393745.1 Thermogutta terrifontis
ATGAAGATCGGTTCGTCGATGTTCGGACGAGGCGTGGTCTGTCCGCAGTGTGGGGAAAAACTTACGGTACCGTTTGAATCGGATCCGAAAGCCGAGGCTCTGTACCAGTTCATGAAGCGGAAGCGAGCCGAGGAAAAAGCCGCGGCCCCACCGGCTCCCGCACCCCCGCCGCAGATTCCGCGACAATCGACGCAACCGGCGCCGATGCCGGTTGCGACGGAACCCGCCGCGACGACGCTTTCCACCGATGCGTCCTTGGAAGACCTTGAACCGGACGAAGTGGAAAACTGGATCGACCAGTTCTGGGCGACCGTTCCCGAAACGGACGAGCACGGCAACCGACGCGGCGACGCCCCGCACTCATCGCAATACAACGAGCAACCCATCGCGATGGAAGGACCGGAAATCACTTCGGCTCTGGAACGATTCGACCAGACGCGGACACTTTTCCGGATATTGCTCGGAATCGTTTTCGTCACGGGATTTGTCCTGGGGATTTTCGCTCATTCCCGTTACATCTCGTTCCGCTACGGTCGGCAGTTCACGGCCGATAGTTCGCACGCCGCGACCCAACCGGGCGAAAACGCCGCCCTGGGCACGCTGTCGTATCCCGGCCCCGACGGTCGTCCCCGGCCGGACGCCGATGCCGTCATCCTTTTTCTGCCTCTGAAAAACGCACCGCCGATCCTGATCGGCAGTGAAGGATTGCGTCCCAATGACGAAACGTTCGACCCCAATGGCGAGAATGCCATCCTGATCGAGGAATTCGGCGGCATGTTCCAAAGGACCGGCGCGGATGGAACATTTTCGATTCCATACAAAACCGAGGGCCGGTACCTGGCCGTGATGATCTCCTCCCATGTCAAACGTGAAGACGAGAAACTCGACCCGGCCGCGATCCGAAGGCTCAAGAATTATTTCCTCGACCCGGCGTCACTCCTGGGCCCTTACGCTTTCGCCTTGGAAGAATACGAATTCATCAAGGGGCAATACCAGATCAATCACACATTTTGAGTGTTTTCTCATCCCCAAGTTTCGCTTCACTCGGGGCCTTTTGATTACCTGCCGTTGCCGGTATCCAGAAAAATGGAAAGCTGCCGAGATCGGACCGGATGCTGGAGTTTGCGGACCGCCTTGGCTTCGATCTGCCGAACTCGTTCCCGGGTCACGGAAAACCGTTTGCCGACTTCTTCCAGCGTGTAAACATTTCCGTCTTCCAGGCCGAAACGAAGCCGGATGATCTCACGCTCTCGAACCGTGAGCGCCTGCAGCGCCTCGTTGATCCGATCTTTGAGCAGTGCGTGAACGATTTCGTCGTCCGGTGATCTTTGACGGCGGTCTTCAAGAAAATCGCCGAATGAATTCTCTTCCGTCGAGCCGACAGGCTGGTCGAGCGAGACGGGTTTATGGTCGATTTTCAGAATCTGGGCCAGTTCGTCACAACTGATGTTGCAGTAATCGGCCATTTCCTCCAAGGTCGGCGCCGTTCCTGTTTTGTACTGAAATTCCCGAGCCGACCGACGAATCCGATTCAGCGTTTCGAGCATGTGAACCGGAATCCGGATCGTTCGACTGTTGTCCGCGATGGCCCTGCTGATCGCCTGGCGGATCCACCAGGTCGCATAAGTCGAAAACTTGAACCCACGGTGTTTCTCGAATTTATCCACGGCTTTCATCAGCCCCGTATTGCCCTCTTGAATCAGATCCAAAAAGCTGAGGCCCCGATTGCGGTATTTTTTCGCAATGGAAACGACCAACCGGAGATTACCGATGGAAAACTGCCGCTTGGCTTCCTCATATTTGCCGCGACGTTCCCGCGAACGGTCCAGATAACGCCGTAGCGACGCCGGTGTTTCCCGGACTCGATGGACCAATCGGCGAAGCTGGGCCCGATAACGGAGCCGGAGCATTTCCCAGTACACGATTTCGCCGGGATGCCCGCTGCCGTACTCGATTTCTTGCTGCAAATCGTCCATTTTGTCTTCGAGTTCGGCCATGGACAATTCGATCCGTTCAAGCTTCCGGAATGTCTCCGAAAGCAGGGTGGTGCGGAGCTGAAGTTCGCGAACGAGCCGAAAGGCTCGACGACGGCGCATGATCAGGCGTTTGCGGGCCGCCCGCCGGAATTCCGGGGCCAACCGGCGGGAAACCGAGATCCGGAAATCTAGGTCGTTCCGCTTGAGCATCTGGTCGAGCGTTTCGCTGTGAATCCGGATCAATCGACCCAGATGCTCCTTTTGCGTCAGGTCGGAGACGGAAATATCCACGGTCCGGTCCAACCGTTGCCGACCGTCAATGACCCGGTGAAGAATGCGGCTGACTTCCTCCAAAACGAAATCGCAGGCCATGGAATGACGGCAGAACGCCAATCGGGTTCGGGCAATTCGAGCCGCCGCCTGAGCTTCTTCCTGCCGGGTCATGAGCGGCATGTCGCCCATCTGCGAAAGGTAAATGCGGATCGGATCAACGATCAATTCCTGATCTGCCGTGTCCTCGGATGGGGATTCCTCCCAGACGATTCGTCTCTCCTGACGAGCAACGGGCGCATCGTCATCTCCAGCATCCTCGTGGATTCCGTCAGGCGAGAGGATGAGCACCTCGTTGCCATCCTCCGGCGAGAGATGGTTGTGATAATGAATTCGAATCATCGTAGCACCGTTTGACCTTTTCTTTTCGGTGTTGTCCCATTTCCCCAAAAGACCCGATTCTCCTGGAAAAAATTGCGATGACACCGAAAAAAACCAAAATGAAATGATGCACCTTTCGTGCCAAAATAATACAATCGAATGAAAGCTGTAATTTCATACTGTGAAAAAGGTTAGCAAAACCCGAACAAGGGGTGCCGGAAAACGCCGCCTTCCTGATTTGCATCTTTTTGCTACACTCGCTGTTCTAAAGACGTGAAATGCTTCAAAATGATACACTTTTTACAAGACGATGTAGCGGTTTGGATGAAAAAAAACACCATTTTCCGGAAAAGCCGCTTTTTTCAAAAAAAATGCTTGAAAATCTCCGTTTGGGAAATAAAATGTCTCCCTTTTTTACCCGGCTGCGCCGTCTCGCCGGAAAAGAATTCGTCTTGCGTCTTTTGGTTTATTTCGGCATAATCCCGGCTGGAAAACGTCCCGACTTGCTTTTTTTCAGTTAATGATTGACATATGGCCATCATCGACCGTTACATGCTCAAAAGCTTCTTTTTCAACTTGACGTTGTGGTGCTTTTGCATTGTCGGCATTTATGTCGTCTTCGACCTTTTCACAAATCTGGATACGCTCCTCGCCGTGGGCAAGGCGGCAGGGAGCGTTTCGAAAACCCTCTTGACTTATTACACATTCAAGGCGATTCCGATGGTCATGAGCCTGAGTTCCATTCTCGGC
>JBEBTM010000501.1:0-3360 GCA_040393745.1 Thermogutta terrifontis
GCGGTCGCGGCGTCAAACGGCTTCGTTTGACGCCGCGATTTTTTCGATCAATTCGAAAAGGTCATTTCGGTACAGGTCCTAAATCACCATTTCGTCGAATTCACGCGGAACATGGCGGCTGAGGATCTCGCAGCCGGTGCGGGTGATAAGAATGTCGTCCTCAATCCGGACGCCGCCCCAATCTTTCAGGTAGATACCCGGTTCGACCGTCATGACCATGCCCGGTTTGAGGACGGTCGCGTGGCCCGGTGCGAATCGGGTGCTTTCATGAATCTCCATGCCCACGGCGTGGCCGAGACCGTGTGTGAAATGCTTTCCGTAACCGGCGTCCTTGATCACGGCATGCGCGACGTCGTGAATCTCGCCCCCGGTTTTGCCCGGTCGAATCGCCGCGATGGCCGCCCGCTGGGCCTGCAATACCGTTTCATAAATTTTGCGAAGCTTCCTGTCTTTCGGTTCGCGAATGAGCACCCGGGTCAGATCGCTCATGTAACCGTCGACGAGGGCGCCCCAGTCGATGAGGAGATGAGACTGCGAATCCCAGGTTGTCGTGCCGGGTACGGCATGGGGCAGCGCGGCCCGGGGACCGGCGCCGACAATCGTCGGAAAACTCTTTTCCTCGGCCCCGCGAACACGCATGCGGTATTCCAAATCATTGCGGATCTCGATTTCCGTTGCGCCGGGTCGGAGGCTTTCACGGAGATCGACAAAAGCCCGATGGGCAACGTCAACGGCCTTTCGGATCTGGGCGACTTCTCCGCGATCCTTGATCTGTCGAAACTCTTCGACGAGCCCGTCGATCGGCACGGCCTGCCAGGTTGAAAGAGCATCCAGCAGCGCGGTATGCCGGGCGATGGTCATGGACCGCGATTCCACGCCCAAGGTGCCGAAGGTCTTCAGTCCCAGCGTTTTGGCCGCGGCTTGACAAAGGGACGTGGCCGAATTGCGAATGAACGTCTCCAGGCCGGGCGACTCCTCTTCGATCTGGATCGTGAACCGCGAGTCGCTCAGCAGAATATCGCCTTCGGGTTTGATGACAAGGAAACTATCACCGCCGGTGAAGCCGGTCAGGTAGCGGACATTGATCGGATGCGTTACGAGAAAGGCGTTCAATCGCCGCTTTTTCAAGCTATTACGAATTTTGTCCCGACGAAGAAGAAATGTATCGGCCATAGGAATGTTTGGAAACAAGGGTCGGTGCGCATCGTTTCTAAAACGCATGCGGAGAGAATATCTCTTGACGAAAAGGCGTCATTCCGGAACAGTTTTTTCGGATTCCTTGACGGGCTCCGGTTTGGATTCTTCTTTCTTTTCCGATTCCGTCTTATCCGGCTCCGCCTTTTTGTGCTTGGTCGGCGTGAGGATCAACGTCAGGGGCGTATCCAATTCGGGAATTCTGTCCGTGTAACATGCAAACAGCAAGTCGGCGTTTTCCGCGCTGCTCTTGATCGGCACGTCCAGGATGGAACCCACGAAATTCGACAGGCCGAACAATTCGCCGCTTTCGTCGGCCACGTAATGATTCAGACCCGCATCGTCTTTGTACATCATGCTGCCGGTAAAAACCCAGTGGGTCGACATGGCCTGCTTTTCGATCCATTTCCCTTCGTCGTCCTGTTTGCTCCGGGCCAGGTCGAGCACCCAATCTTGGGCCAAAGCTTCTTGCATCTTGCCCTTTTCGTCTTTCCATCGAACCTTGATTTCGATTTCATCGCCGCTGGGCGGAACAAAATCGGGCGTTTGCCGCACCGGCTTACCCGGCTCGGCACCGCAGAGCAGCAGGCCGAGATGGATCAAAAACGGCTTCACGCGAATTGAGACCACGGATTCGTGTTCCTTCGTACCGATGCGGCAGGCGAAGAGTTCCAAGAGCCCGTCCCGAAAAGCGACCCGACCGAGTACGACCACGCTTTTCCGGTCGCCGGTGATCCAGATTCGGTCCGTTTTATCGAGCTGTTGGAGACTGCGGAGATCGTCGACCAAGGGTTCCCGCTTGCGTTCCTCCTCGATTCGGGCTCGTTCCCGGGCTTCCTCTTCGGCCAGGATTTGTTCGTACTGGCGCCGGGCTTCCTCCTGGTCGAGCTTGGTTCGTTCGGGTTCGTCGTAAGCTTCAATCGCTTTGGAAAGCGCGGTCGGTCGCTCTTTGTCGGTCTTCGGTTTCTCGGTCTTTCTCTCGTCGTCTTTCTTTACAGCGACTTTTTCGTCCATTTTTTCAGCCGGTTTTTCGTTCTTTGATTCCGAGCCGATTTTCATTGCGATTTCCGACGGAACCGCCGCCGGGGCCGGTTGAATCGGTTTCGATTCGGTTCCAGGTTGTGTGACCGCCAAAGCAAACGTGATCGGACACATCAGGAACACCCAGACGGCGAAATACCAGAGTTTGCCTTTCTTAAGCCATTCGAGCAACCAGACGAGGGAGAATATGCCGACGACACAACTGATCGCCATTCCGATCAGGAGCAATGATGTCGACAAGGATGATTCCGTGGGAGTCGTTTTGAACAGGTCTTTGATTTCCATGATTCCACCTCCCGCAATCACGGGGATTGATAAAAGAAAGGAAAACGTCGCCGCTTCGTCACGGCGAAGTTTACAGCACAAGCCGGCCACGATCGTCGAGCCGGACCGGGAAATACCCGGCAAAACCGCCACGGCCTGGACGCAACCGATCACCAGGGCGTCCCGCCAGGACATTTCCGCACACAATTTCTCACCTTTCATGCTCCTGAGCGAAAAGAGGAGCATGGAACCCGTAACGATAAATCCTACTGCCGTCACGAACAGGTTTTCGCTGATCCAATCGGCGTTCTTCTTGATGGAAAGCCCCACGATGACGCAGGGAACCGTAGCTGCGAAGAGGAGCGGGATGAGGCGGACATCCTTGCCCAGCAAGTCCAGGATGCGCTTGCGGAACACGATGCATACGGCGATCAGGGTGCCGAAATGGAGCAGGATGCCGAGCTTAATAAAGTCCGCGCCGCCTTCAGCCAAGGGGGAGCCCAATCGCTCGAAGAGATGATTGATCACGGCAAGGTGCCCGGAGGAACTGATCGGCAGGAACTCCGCGACGCCCTGCACGGCGGAGATGAAAAGGATCTTCAATAAATCAAGCATAGAATCGAACAAACCGGAGACATCGTCCCCGGCTCGTTATTATAATGTTCGGCCTTTGGTCCGCCTAAGGCTTTCGTCGGTAAGTTCCCTAACGGTTTCGACGTTGCCGAACGTCCATTTGACCGGTACTCCGGCGGATTGACTCGTCACAAGACTTTTCGACAAAAGCCTAAGGGTCAATAATCGCTGCCCGAGGAGGAATAGTCGCTGCCGTAATCGCTGGAAGAGCCGCCGGCGCCGCCTCGG
>JBEBTM010000502.1:0-3348 GCA_040393745.1 Thermogutta terrifontis
TTCGGCTTTGTGCAAAACTTCATCATAATAATGGCCCACAGCATGACAGTGATGCCAATAATATACAAAGGCGGCGAGGAATCCGTGGAACATTGCGTCGTCGATGCGTCCTTCGGCGACTTCGTCAAGCGGGATTCTTTCATCGTTTGCTGACATGGTTCTATCTCCTTCAATTTTTGGCTCGTACCGACCGGCGACGTGCTGGCTGGCTGTCACTGCCCCAAGCCCCGAATGCCAAGGCAGACGGGGCGAAGGCGACGACGATGCTTCTCATCATCGGAGAACAAGTTCAACGTCCAGCAGACTCAAAACGTCCTGCATGATCGCTTCGACGACGTCTCGCGGATTGACCTGGGCCGGGACGATCAAGCGTTCATCTTGAAGCAATCGGCCATCGGCTTTCCTGAAGAAGTATTTTCGAAAGTAATAAGGGTCGAAACAATACTCGTCGTGTACATTCGCATAGAGGATGCCGATATACCTTCCCCCTAAAAACAAGTTCCCCGCATTGCCGAAAAGGAATGGACGATCATCGTCCATATCGATGAATACATCATCGCACCAGTGTAAGTCGTATTTCCAGGAATCACCGTCAGGCTTGATTTCGATGTCTTCAAAACCCTTGATGTAGATTTCTTCCAGCACCGCATCAATGGTTCTTCCTTGCTGAGATTCGCCGGCCCAATGCTGCTTGAAATCCCGCCTGTAGTAATCGCAGACAAGATCGTCAAATTCAAATGTCCGGTTGCAAGTATCAAGATGATGGTCCCATGCTTCGGCAAGGAGTATCTCGCCACAGTACAGATTCCGACCTTTCCAGTGAAGTTTCGGCTTGATCTTATACTTGGCAGCGTCTATCGGCGACGGAATGTTCGGCTTTGAACAAGCATACTGTCTGTAAAGATGCGGCTGCTCCGATTTGGCTCCGGCAATCGCGGCGAGATAGGCTCTGGTCTCTTTCGAGTTGGCGAGCATCTGGCTATCGTCTTGGTATGCGGCATGAGCCGCCGCATAGCAGCCGATGGCATCCAAGGCGTTCCAGTACGCCGCATGATACAATTGACGTCCTAGCATGATTAACGCATTGTCGTGCGCTTCGTTTGCTTCCTGCATGTATTTCTCCCATTTTTCGGGTTGAGCCTCTTGCTCAATGTTGTCATCGGGGATCGGGCTTGCCTTTCGTACAAATTCTTCCAGTGTCATTTTTTCGTTCATCGTCGGCTCCTTGAAAAAGGGTGGTTTGCTTGCCTTTTCCTTGCAAGGGCTCCGGCTTGCTTGCCAAGGAAAGTGGCGATACAAGCCCCGTGCGCGGCTTGAAAGTGGCCGGGGCTTCCGTCACCGCCGGAAGCCGGACGATGTCCGGCTCGGCTGGCTCGCTGTTTGGCGTCATTCGCCGTCCTTGGAACCGAGGGCAATGACATGATTGAATTCCGGTACTCTTCCGGTTGGATTGAATAGGGTAAAATCCACTTCGTTCAATGTGCCGGTTTTACGATTGATGAAATAGCCGACAATCTCCATCGAGACGAGTCGTTCCGCTTCGGCACTGGAAAGTGTAATGAACTCGGCTCCGACCCACATGGCTTTGTCGGCATATCCTTTCTCCACATAGGCGACGGCGGCACTGGCAGTCTCATGGCGTTCAGCCACGATGGAAATGATGGTCGTTTCCTTACTTGCCATACGGTCTCCTTGAATTGATGGTGGCTATCTTGTCCGACAACAACTCCCATCGTTCGGGAGCATCGGCTCCGCAGTAATACCATTTGCCGTTCTGGTAGAAATAGATGAGATAAACCAATCCAAAAAAATTATGGTAGGCATCGTTGACTTCTCTATAGAGAGCGTCTCTGCTTTCATACAATTCAGGCTCCATGAAATCATCGTCTCGTCCCATATCGCGGGTGTAAGCAACGGTTACAGGTTTTTCCTGAAAGCCGTTCTCATCCGTGACGGGCATTTCCGGGCCAATATTTGCGCCGAGCGAACTCAAATGACCGAGTGCAATGAGTTCGGCAACTTTCTCTTTATTAGAGTAATGATCCAGAAGTATGCGACCGACCCCTTGTAAGTCGCCGTTGTCGTGACAGTAGCTGGCTCGAATCGTGCCATCGTGTTCGTAAGCAATCATACATCGTGTTGACATGTTCTATACTCCTATGCTTTGTGTACTGGCTGGCTCACTGGACGGGTCGACCGACCATGAAAGCGATGCCGCCTTCCGGCGCCCAAAGCCCCGCTTCAAGCGCTTTTTCGCAGATTGTGCCTACTTGAAGCGGTTCCGGGCTTTCAAGCAGCACCTTGACCGCAGCGTCAAGTCCGCTCATCTGGCCCTTGCAGCGGCCCCCGCTTCCGGGGCCGTAGCCCTTGGCGGCTTGCGCGGCTTTTTTGTACGCTTCGCGCGCCTTTTCCGCTTCGGCTTGCGCCGCCTTGAAAACCGCTTCGGAAAGCAAGCCCGCTTCGAAGGCGGCTTTAGCGGCGCTTTCCTTCTTTTCCGCTTTCGCCTTTTCGGCTTTCGCTTTTTCCGCTTCTTTAAGGGCTTCTTCGGTCGGCTTGCTGGCGGCTTCCGCCTCGGCCCAAAGGGCTTCGGCTTTTTCTTTCGGCAAAAGCCCCGCTTCAAAGGCGCCCTTTGCGGCTAGCGCCTTTTTCCAAAGGGCTTGAATTGCTTCGGGGGTTTGCGGTTTAGCGGCTTTGGCCTTGCTTTCCGCTTGCGGGGCGGCTACGCTTTCCGGCTTGCTAGCGGGGGCGGCTTGGGGCGCGCCTTGCGGCTTTCCGGCTTGCTTGCTTTCGTTCTTGACGGCTTGGGCTTTTTTGCTTTCGTT
Organism: Thermogutta terrifontis; assembly: GCA_040393745.1. Lineage (GTDB taxonomy): Bacteria > Planctomycetota > Planctomycetia > Pirellulales > Thermoguttaceae > WRKP01. The sequence continues at coordinate 2,823 of JBEBTM010000502.1, forward strand.
TTTCATAGCTAGGCTCCTTGTAAAAAAGGTAGTAAAAAAGGGGTAAAGGCTTTTCTTTGCGCTTGGGGCTTTGCTTGCTTTCGCTTTCTTTCCCCCTTGCTTGGCCACACCTTACTATGCTTTTCGGCTTTTTGCAAGTCCTTTTGCAGTAATACTTTGCGGTTTTCAAAAGTATTTTTGTAGCGCGCAAGGCGTGACGTGTCAAGGACTTATAGAAAGCCGTATCGCAAAGGGGAAAGAAAAGCCCGCGTCTAGCCGCCAAAAAGCCCTTTTTCGTAATACCGGCGCACCCTTTTTCCTTTTTCTACTCGCCGCCTTGCCGCTTTCGCTTTTTAGTACGTATACTATATGCGTATCGAAAAGTATAAGCTATACGTAAAGCCTTTTTTTGATACGCAAAGAACTTGACGATACGAAAAGTATATACGATACGAAAAAGAAAAAACGATACAAAAAGACGCGAGGCTTGAAGCAAAAAAGAAAAGCGAGTCGGTATTCTTCGAAAGGCGACTACGCTTGTCAAGTA
>JBEBTM010000503.1:0-3325 GCA_040393745.1 Thermogutta terrifontis
GCCAAGATCGATACGATCATCGCCGATCTGCACGCCACCGAACACAGGGAACCGATCCGGATGATCGAAGGCTCCTGCCTGGAACTCATGCCGCAAATGGACGCCGGCTCCTTTGAATGCGTCCTCACATCACCGCCTTATTGCAACCGGTACGACTACACGCGAATCTACGCTCTCGAACTGGTCTACCTCGGTAAAAGCGACGACGATATCCGACAACTGCGGCAGGCCATGCTGTCCTGTACCGTCGAGAACAAAGAGAAGGTTGTCCGGATGGAGCAGCATTACCATTCAATCGGACGCACAAAGAATTTCCGAAAGGTCGTCGACCTGTTTCACCATTCGCCTGTCATCGACGAGCTCGACGATATCCTGACCCGTCTGAACAGCCGCAACCTCCTGAACAACAGGAACATTCCCCGCCTGGTCCGAAACTATCTTTTCGAAATGGCGCTCGTCATCGCCGAGATGGCACGCCTGCTCCGGCGAGGCGGCTACTGCATCATGGTCAACGACAACGTGCAGTACGGCGGCCAGGAGATCCCGGTCGATCTGATCCTGTCCGACTTCGCCGAACAGCTCGGATTCCGGGTCCAAAGAATATTCGTGCTCCCGAAAGGGAAGGGAAACAGCAGCCAGCAGATGGGCCAATACGGTCGCACGGAAATACGGAAGTGCGTCTACCTTTGGCAGAAGGCGTAAGATCAGGCGTCAACCGCAAGTTTCTGCCTCTTCCCGGCGTAACCGATCGTACACTTGCCGGACGTAAGGTTTTTGCACGCCAAAAAAGGACAGGATATACGATATCCAGGCAATGTCGTTGCTTTCCCGGCAACGTGCGTCGGCATCGTCAACGCCATAGTGATCCCAATGCAATCCATTAACCTGATCGAATCGGTCTTTCGGCAACACACCGTAATGGTAACAATCGCCGCCGATGTTGAAAATTACCAAACGAAATCCGATACGTTTCAAGGAATTGTCGAGCGACTTGAACAGAATCAACGGATGGTCCCCGCGATGCAGCCGGCCTTCATCCAACGAATCATAATACGCCTCCGAATTCCATTCGAGACGGCTGTTCCATTGCTCTTGCAGCATCCGGTCCACCTCGGCGGCGATTTCACCATGCTCCGATTCGCCCGGCCAGTCCGTAATCACCAAGCGTTTTTTGCTGCAAGCGAAGTCGAGGAACAACCAGGTTAAATCGACATCATCTTCGTGAAGGCTCCAGTTTTCCACCGGCTCACTGTCGGCTTGCTCTCGCGACCATCCACAGCTTTCCTCGATCAAATCAGCATGCCTGAGACAGAATTCGCGAAAATCCAGTTCGGTCCAGTCTGAAAGAACCGGCTCGAATTCAGCATCGTCGGTATCCAGAAGCGTTTTCGCAAACAATAACAGTGATTTCGGAACATTATTGTTCATCGGTTTGATCCGGCTTCAGCTCCATGTCTGGTGGAGAGTTGGTGAATGATGCCATCTTTGTGTCGATACGCATGACTTTCAGCGCTGTTGCAATCAAAAGAAGAATGGTCAACCAGCCGAGAATGAACGCAGTCCAATAAAAGAACAGCAATGGTTCACGGCCCGTTCGGGCGCTAAAGTAATGATAAATCAGGCAACAAGTGGAACCGCCTGCGAGTAGAATGGACATGAAACAAAACAGGGCATATCCGAACGGCCTTTGTAATAATGTCAGCACGGTGATTAGGGCCGTGAAGACGAAAGGAAACAGTTGATTGTCCACCTCGATATAACCTAACCAGTCGTTCAGCGGTATGCCGTTTTCCCATAACCAGGACACGATTGATGACAACTCATTGTGATAAAAGAAATATGTGCATATTGCCGCTACAACGGAAGGCCATGACATGACCAATCGTCTCTGCCATCGAAGACGTCGGATCGTCGTTTGCGGGTCATCCATAATGCGTGTCGGATATGGTCAAGCGTGATGGAATCGGATATCCGAAATTATAATAAACCCTACGATCAAACACAACGATTTCACGTCGTTTCTTTCACGGATCGCCGGACGCGATCCTTCTTCTTACGCTTCTCTCAAGCGATTTCATGATGAGTTTTCTCGATTGCGCCCTCCAGCTTGCCGAGCTCGGCTACCCGGTCTTCCAATGCGTGCCGGGCGGCAAACTTCCCTTTCGCGGGACGGCACCGAACGGCTGCGATTCGGCGACGCTTGATCCGAAGAAGATCAGGAAATGGTGGCGGAAAACGCCCGATTGCAATATCGGCATCAAGTGTTCCCGCTCTCTGATCCTTGATCTCGACGATAAAGACGGCAGGCAGGGAACACGCGATTTCACCGAGATCCGGCGCGAACTCGGCCCGCTCCCGGAAGGTCCGATGGCCGAAACGCCCGGAGGCGGCTGGCACCTCTACTTCGCCCGTCCGGCCGACGACATCGTCGGCAAGGTCGGCGCCCTGTGGAACGGCGAGCCGACCGGCATCGATATCCGCGTCGGAAGCCAGTATGTGCTCGTGCCGCCATCCGCACGCGAAACAGGCGTCTACGCCTGGCATAAACCCGCCGTTCACGTCGATGAACTCCCGCCGATCCCGCAGCCGTGGATCGACAGGTTTCTGCCGAAACGGGTCGCGCCGGCCCGCAGCGGGATCGTGCTCGGCCCGACCGACAACGAAATCATCGACCGCTGCATTAAATACGTCGACACGATGGAACCGGCCATCTCCGGACAGCGTGGCCATCCGCAAACGCTCAAGGTCGCCAACGTCATCTTTCACGGCTTCGCGCTCGACGAAGCGGACGGCTGGCCGATTCTGATGGCCTATAACGAACGCTGCCGGCCGCCGTGGTCGCTCCGCGACCTCGCGCACAAGATGAACGAGGCCATCGAACACCCGCCGCCCGGTACCGAACGCGGCGCCCTGCGAATCGGCAACCTCACCCGAACCGAACCACATCCCGACATCGATATTTCCGGCTTGATTCCACAGCCGCGAGCACCGGCCATCCAAACGGAGCCGGAATTCGCACCACGAACGCTCCAACCGATCCCCGAATCCTTTCTCCATGTCCCCGGCTACGTTGAACAGGTCATGGAACACTGCCTGCGAACCGCGCCCTATCCGAGCCCGCACCTGGCCTTTTGCGGCGCCATGGCACTCCAATCCTTCCTGTGCAGCCGGAAGATTACCGAAGAAGGCGGCGTACGGCCGAACCTCTACCTTCTCGCGGTCGGCGGCTCCGGACACGGCAAAGGCTGTCCCCGGAAAATCAACTCCTACATCCTGCAATCCATCGGTCTCGGCGACAGCGCCGGCAACCAGATCTCCAGCGGCC
>JBEBTM010000504.1:0-3323 GCA_040393745.1 Thermogutta terrifontis
CCCGCTGGTATTTGTCGTTAGAACTTTCAATGCCCCATTTCGACGGAGGAAACTGGATGGAAACGTCGTGATAAAGATGGATGGCCAGCCCGATTTGTCGGAGTTTGTTCGAACACTGCAAGCGCCGGGCGGAAGCCCTTGCGGCCTGGACGGCAGGCATGAGAAGCCCGAGAAGAACGGCAATCACCCCAATGACAACGAGCAGTTCCACGAGCGTGAAGGCACACGTCCGCCGAAAGCCACTGAGGTGGGACATGGCTGGGCTCCGAGTTTTGGAGGGGCGTTCCAGTAAATTGATACGACAGGGAACATTATACCCGGAAAAGGAAAAAAGTACAGTATCGAGGAATATAAAATAATTCTCTACGAGCGTTTGCGCTTGGTCATACGGAAGGCAATCCAGACAACAAACAGGACGGCGAAAATGCCGAAGGACAAAGCGGCCTTGACAGAGTTGGGCAGATTCTCGCCGAAGAGCGGGGAGCGGAGCACTTCCCGGGGCTCCCAGATCGGTTCCCGACCCACGAGGAGCGGGGCATAGTTCGGTTTATTTCCGTCGCCGGAATCCAATTCCGCCGAGCTTTCGTAAATCCAGAGTTTATAGGGAAATGCAGCTACGGTGATCGGCTCGTTGTACTCCGCGTCCGAACCGGTCGGCATTCCCTTCGGCAGCGAGGTAACGCAAACCGTGATCGGGTTACGCTGCGAATCTTTCGTGAAAAGCTGGATTTCATAATAATGGTCGATTCCGAAGAGGGTTTGGACTTCCGGATCGTCGACAAGCAACCTCAAGACTCGTTTTGCGGTTCCTGTGAGCAAGGCCGGTTTCCCCCGGGTTTCATCGGGCCGATTAAACAGATCCACGGCCGAGGTTCGCGTTTTGCCTTCCGACTTCAAGATTTGGCGAGCTTCCTGTTCGATGAGCCCCGCCGGTGTATTTCTCGCCGCTTGCAGGAGACCATAGAAGGCGTCTTGATCGTGCTCCGTGATCCGGAAAGCGCGAACGAGAATCTGGTTCCTGGTCAAGAGTTGAAGCGAGCGGGAAACCTTGAGTTCCTTTTGTTTAAGGTCCGTGAGTTTCAAGGCCGGAACCTGTTCGAGCGTGCCGACGTCCATGCCCAGATTTCCTAGGAACGTGTCAGGGTACCAGCGGACATTCGAGGCGACAAGGAGCGGCATTAAACCGACATCGCCTTCAAAGATCTCCTCGATACCGACCGGTTCTTCCGGCGTAAGCTTTCTGGCGGGGGCCGCGTTTTCGTCTTTGTAAACCCGTTTGATGAAAATTCCTGTCACCCCGGCTCGTTCCCGGATGGGTTCGCCGCGTTTCCAAGCGTCGGGGGCGAAGACCGTGAGAATCTCCGCCGGCTGCTCCGACTCCATGCCGTCGACGAGAAACCGGCAACGGTAAATACATGGCACCAAGAGTTCATTCCGTTCCCTGAGATCCAGTGGAATCTCATCAACCCGGACAACATGCCCGCACAACTCGAACGCCTTGCCACGAAACTGCGATGGATCCCGAACAAGCGAGGAAAGCGGCAACCCCGGCGTGTCGGCGGAAAAGCGGCGGGTGACGTTATCCCGTAAAAAGCTCTCGGAAACATCCCGGCGCAAGTGTCCGAACATCAGCATAACCGCGTCCCGTTGCTGCTCCCAAGGAATGGCAGGATCGCCCAGCGTTTCCCATTCAAGGGCATCCATTTCGACCATAAATTCCCGGGTATACTCGGCATTGATGATCGGCTCTTTACTCTCGATGGCGGCATGAAGCCCGGGACCGGTCACGCCGAACGACAGACCCATCGCCATCACAATCGGGCCGAACCAGGCGACCAAGCGATCGGGATCCAAGGGCGATTTGCGCGACGTGTCCTCCCGGCCGATGATCGTCGTTTTTTCGTCGCTGACGATGGAAGTCCTTTCTGCCACGGTTTCCTGGTCTTCTTTTTCCGAAACTGTCTTGCCTTTTTGGCCGGGGATGCGGATCACGCCGTCAAAGTTTGCCTCTTTCTCCTCTTTTTCCCGTTTTTTTGCGGCGGCGGAAAGATCAAAACGAATCGGTTCCCGACTGCCGTTTTTTCCACGTTTGGCATAACCGCCGGCGGGTCCAAAATGCACGCCGCGGCGCCAGAGCCGGTAAACAAACCAGAAGAGTATAACAGTCGCCACGGTGACATAGGCCGTCCTTTGCGCCGAATGCCGCCGAGTCTCGTTCAGCGTCATCGGGGCTGCCGGATTCCAATACAGCGACTTGGCCAGCAAGGTCGGTGTAACGACTTCTTCGCCATCCGCCGAAAGAAAAAGCTGTTTTTTATAAGAGAAACCGGTCACGGTCACGGGTTCGTTGATCGACTCACCGAGTGGAAAACCGTCGGGAACATCAAGCAAACAGACACAAATCGGTACGTCCTTACGATCTGCGACGAGCACCCAGGCTTCGAAATACCCCTTACGGTGCTTAGGCTCGGATTCGGGCTCGTTCATGTCGTCGAAGGGGCCCGGCTCTTCGGGTTGGGGCCGAAAAACACAGCGTTGACAGTGGCCCGTGACTCGGACCAGCCGTCCCCGGTACTCGACCGGCTGGCGGTTCAGTGCGATGAATCCTACGGTTTCGGCAGCGACGTCCAGATCCTTTTGGTTCTCTTGTCGCAGGTATCGGAACAGGGCGTCCCAAGCTGCCCGCTCGGCCGGGCGGTTCAGGGGCGTATTGTCTTCCACAGTCCGGAGAATGTCCCGGGAGATCGGAGAAACCGCCACCTCGGAAACCGGGTCGGGAGAGGGTGATTGACTAAAAAGCTGGCTATTCAATAGAAAAATCGCCGGTGCGAAAAACAGGATGCTTCGGTATTTCAAGGGAAAAACACGTAATGAAAAAAAATGAATTTGTTTTCCGGAATTTGTGAAAGTGTTTGACATCGTATTTCTTTTTTGGTAGACTTCCGTGGTCTTTTTTCGCACGGCTTCCTGTCGAATGTTCGAACGTTTCCCTTTTTTTCAGGGTGATTTCGTGTTATGGGCAAGCGTCGCTCTCACGGAGAAGACAGCCCCATTGTATCGGAATTTTGTTCTGGAGAACAGAGATATGACGGCGGACCAAGCGTTCTTTTTGCCGGGGTCCTCGCGAAGAATTGACGCTACCCATCGCGAAGGAATCGCAACCGAGAGATTCCGTTCGATGGAGTAACCCGAGAAAAGGTCGTTTCGTTCCCGATTTTGCCTATCCGCTACACGAAAAAGAATCACCGACCCTGAATAGTAAATAGCACATACAAAATACGCCCTCCCGGCCGACTTTCCGATGCATACACCAACCGCCTTCC
>JBEBTM010000505.1:0-3316 GCA_040393745.1 Thermogutta terrifontis
TGGCTTTCGTAGCGTGTAACCGGCTCAAGCGGCAAAGCGAACCAGAACACGGAACCCTTTCCCGGTTCACTGTCGGTACCGACCTCGCCCTTCATGAGCATGACCAGCCGGTGGCTGATGGTCAAGCCCAAGCCGGTGCCGCCGAATCGACGGGTCGTATCCGAATCCGCCTGTTCGAAGGCGTGAAAAATCCGGGCGATTTTCTCTTTCGAAATGCCGATGCCCGTGTCGCTCACGTCGAAACGGAGTTTGTGATCCACTTCGGAAAGCCGAATGACGATCTCCCCTTTCTCCGTGAATTTGGCGGCATTGGAAACGAGGTTGAGCAAAACCTGTCGGATGCGGATTCCGTCTCCGAGATACCGCCGGGCCACTTCGGGTTCGACCAAAACGGCAATGTGAACGCCTTTTTTGTGGACGTTCAGCGCGACCGATTCGCAAACTTCCTCGGCAATCGACCGGGGATCGATTTCGTAGCGATCAAGCACCAACTTATCCGCCTCGATTTTCGAAAAATCCAGGATGTCGTTGATCACGGTCAGCAATGAGCCCGCACTTTGTCGAATCGCGCCGATATATTGACTCTGGAGCGGTGTGAGCGGCGGCGTGTCGATGAGGATATCGGAAAGCCCGATGACGCCGTTCATGGGCGTGCGGATTTCATGACTCATCTGGGCCAGGAACTCGCTTTTCGAGCGATTTGCATGTTCGGCCATGCCCTTTGCCAGAGCCAGTTCCCGGCGTTTCCGGCGTTCCAGCACGACCAGCATGATAATCGGAATCATGAAGGCGGCCATGTCGAGCGTTCCGACGGACAGGAATTTATAGAAATAATGCGAAACGGCTCTTTCCGCCTCGGTCTTTGGGTAAATCACGACAACGTGCCAATCGACGTTGGGAATTGCAATTTTCGTAAACGCGACATATGAGGGCTTGCCGTCAATCTCCAGCATCTCGAAGCAAGGCGTATCCGGGGGCATATCAGATGCTTGCTCGATTTTTTGCGAAAGTTTATCGAAGCCGTTGCCGAGATCCTTGAGCTTCCGAGCCGGATCGAAGGGCAGTTTGGGGTGAAAAACAATCGCTTGTCGGCTGTCGATAAGCAGAGCGATTCCCTCACCGAACTGTGCCTTTTTCATGATGGCCTCGACCGTCGGCAGGAAGACATCGAAACCGACGATCCCGACCGGCTCGGCATCTTCGGGGTCGTTTTCCTTGCGGACCGTTTTGACCACGCTCAAGCAGGGAACATTGAACTGGATATCGGTGTAGGTATCCGTAAAAGCGAGGCCCCGAGTCCGGGCAATGTAAGGATACCACGGCCGTTCCTTGGTGATCCAGACATCCGGATTGCCGTTGGCATCCACGGAATTCGGGTCCAAAAGAACGCTGCTGGAGAGGAGGAAATCTCCCTTGACGCTGGCGAGCCACATCACTTCGTCGGAACCGGTGAACTGCTCGACATTGTAAGCATCGTCCATTTGCAGGTACATCGTGTTGACCGCGCGGACCATGGCCAAAACGCTCGGATAATCCGGGTCTGCCGTAACGTCTTTCGAACTTTCGCAACGGTTCAGCAAATTCCGAATGGGGGGATACTGCTCTAAAAGCAGCACAGTATGGAGTTTACCGATGAAAAAATGGGATACCGCACCGCTGGTCGACGAAACCCGAGACTCCAATCCCTCTCGAATATTGCCTTTCAGTTCGCCGTCAATATCCCAAAAAACGCTGATGTTGACACAAACCAACAGGACAAGCAAGGGTATCGAAACAGCGGCAATTTTGAAAACTTGCGTTCGATACCAGGCAGGGGAGTTGGACATAATCGCTTTGACGTGTAATTCGATGAGATGGTCCGTGCCAATTGGAAATTTACGTCAGTGACGCCGACAGGATAATCGCAATTATACCACACATTTTAACATAAAACAGCCGGAAATTCACTTGGGAAGACTTGAAGTGTGTGTAGTAAAACACTGAGGGCGTTTATATGTGGCGGTTTTCCGGAAAGTTTCCGCAGATCGCCGTAGAGGACGGCACAGAGGGTCGCCATTCGGTCCGCTCGGGCGACCCGCCATCTCGCTTCCGATCGGACCTTCCCGATGCCAATCGTTCACAATACCTTAGCCGCTCCATATCAACTCCCGCGTTGGTGCGAGCCGCACGGGCGGTTGGCTCCCAGTGGTGAGTACACGATGGTCGGCCATGAATCGACGCAGTATCGAAGTGACTGTCCGAAGGACCGGAAGCAATCCTGCCGTCCGCCTCGGACTTCCAACGCATGGTACACGTCCAGCACTTCATCTCGTTTCGAAAAAGGTCGCGACCCGCATCTTTCGCCACCAGCGTGCCACCTGACCGCAGTAGGCTTCGCTCGCGAAATTACCGCTCCGCGTTGCTACGCTCGTTTTCGCAAAGGTCAATTATCGCTCGAAAAACAAGCGACCGACGGAAGCGAATTGTTGCCAAGGAGTGAAAGCTCCAAACTCCCGCATGACGGATTCTTTTCCCATTTTCGGCAATGAAACGCAAAAGAACATGATTTTTCGACTGGAAAACACATAACAACATGCTTTTTTAGGTCATTTTTCATACCATGAATTTGACTATCAAAGCGAAACGGCCGTTCACCTTGTTTTCTTCAAGGAAACGGCCATTTTACTAAGGCTGCCCACTAATTCGTATGTTATTTCAATTTTCGTGGCGTTTCTCCTTTTCCAGCCAGTTTCGACATGCGGGTGCTCCTCATATTCGTCCAAAATTTCGGTCAGCGTTCGAGGTCGGCCCGCTTGACGAGTTTTTTTCAGAAGATTCCAAGCAGTACTACGTTCACTGAATTGCGTTCCGGAAATTAGGCCGGGCTTGTGTTTGGGTTTTTCCAATTTTGTGCGTATTTCCGGAAACAACGTAACCTCTCTTGATTCTGTTTTCGTGTCCGATGCGATCCGGATCATTTTACCCCCTGAAGTTTTGGAACGTCAGGTTCCGAACTTCGGAGGGCACACGGAGCCCGCTATGTCGCCCCAGGACGAACTGTTGGCGGAACTCTACAAAACGATTATTTTCATCGGCGATCGGCATGTCAATTCAAATGGTAAATCGATCAATAATCCGTCAAGGGCACGAACCCTTTCGCCGTGATGACTTCCTGCCCTTCTTCGCTAAGGTAAAAGTTGCAAAATCGCATTAGAGGCGAGCCGAGTCTCGGATAACCGTTCGTAAAAAGATACAAAGGTCGTGACAACGGGTATTCGCCGGAAGCAATCGAATTCTTTGTCGGGAGGACGTTTTCGAACTTGACTGTTGCAACGCC
>JBEBTM010000506.1:0-3307 GCA_040393745.1 Thermogutta terrifontis
AAAATAGCTTCCCGGTTTTTCGTCCGTCTGGGAAAAAGTCGGAACGCTCGATAAGAGTAGCAGAATGACAGGCAACGAGTTGTGTTTCATGGCGTGTTTCCTTTGCAGATTCACCGGCCCCGAGCGCCCTTGTTGCGATCAAAACGGGGCTTCACCCGCTTGCGTTTCGTTCATTCTTTCAGATACGCTTCGAATTTCCGGTCTAATTCGCCATAGGGCGTTTCCGTGATTTTTCGTAACGTCGATTGGTCGTCCTTGCCGTCATATACGGTGCGCAGATACACGATCAAAGGGTCACGCCACTGGCCGCCTTCGTGGAAATAGAGGAAGTGGAACATCGCACAGGATTGCGTGTAGAGATCGCCCATCCTCGGGTGTGTCGTAAAAGTCTCATTCGTTAGCGTACACATGTAATCGACCGTAAATTTGTCCGCCATTCGCCGGGCCGAACGGAGCCGCTGGTCCTGGTCGCCGCCTACGGCGTAATAGCCGTCGTCTTCCCGACGCAAACTTTCCATGAACGTGGCCGCTCCTTCGATGAGCCAGTAGTTGGCGTTCTTGGCGTAACCATGTTTTTCCTCGGCCCTCGCCTCGATGAAAAGCTGATGCGTTGCTTCATGGAACATGGTCCGTGTGACGTTCGTCCGGTCCCAGTCCGATGCTCCGGCCGGGACGGAATAGAAAAAGCAGGCGCCCTTGATGTGTGTTCCATGCCGGTAAAAGCCCGCGAATTGCGATACGTCGCGATTCATCTTCGGCGTGAGATCCCGGGTGAAATCGTCCTTGTCCTTATAAAGATAGATCATGTGCCTGCGAGTGGGGACGGGGGTGGCCTTGCCGTCGAACAGCGAGGCCAGTTGCGGGTCGGTCGCCATGTAACGAAAAAACATGAACTTCCAGACCATGTAAAGATCCTCGATCTGCCGGACAAGCCGGACGCCTTCTTCGAGGCTGTGATTCGTCAACAGGTCGTAATGCTCCGACTGGATTTGCCAGCCGTTTTCAATGCTTCGGCCGTGATACGCTTCGGCTTCGGCGACGGTGACCCATTTGTCGTTGCAATATCGCTCGCCGTTTTCGTAGCGTTTCACGGCCTTCTGGGGGATCCAGCCGAATTTTTCATGGTCGACGAATCCTTTACGGATCCGGTCGAGTTCCCAGGGCGTTCGCCACTCGTTTTTGTACTTGATATAGCTGAAAACGTTGCGAAAAACCGGCATGTCGGGGTCGGCCTGGAGTCCGGCGATGGCCATCTGCACGGCCAAGGTCCCCCGGTCGCGTTTGGAAGCCGTTCGGGCCAGCGTATTGAGCCGCTTGGCATAATCCTGGCGAATGATCCGGAGCTGGATCTGCCAGACTTCCCGGTCGGTGAGTTCTCGTTGGGGCCGTTTGTTTTTGGCCGCCCCGGCATCGGACTTTTCGGATTCGATATTATCGGGTTGGGTGTTCTCGTCGCCGCCGTCCGTGGCGTTCCGATTTTTCTCCTGGAATGCCGCAGCATATTCCCGGGGGAGTATCGTGGGGAGTCCCTTGGGTAGATTCAGCGTCCCGATGTCACGGGGGAAAGTCGGAAAAAAAACCTTGTCCCCGGCTTCGGGCGGCAGGATGCGGAGCGTTTCCGCGGCTTCGGCGTGAAGTCCCTTGTCCTTGGCCCAATCGACGAGATGCTGAAGTCGCTCCCGATATTCCGCAGCGGCACGATTCGCCGATTGGATAAGCGTGTCCTGACCTGAAGCGGTCGTTGCGGCGGCGAGGAAAAATATTACGACGATAAACCGGAATGTTTTCATGTTGAATGACGGGAAGCTGCGACAACGGTTCACGGGTTACGGTTTCATGCCGGGATTGATTCCCTGCGCGGGTCCCGTTGCATGAACCAGGGCCGCTTGACCGGGGGCCGGGTCCTTGGCAATGAGCGTAGAACACAGGATGATAATACCGCAAACGATCAGGAAAAAAATCCAGGCCTTTTGCGTCCCTTCAAAAGTGACGTAATTCACCGTCGTGTGATATACCCACGCAGGACGAGTCAGGGCCGTTTTCACGGAAATACCTTTTCCCGAATGAATTCGAACGCTAAGTTCGATGAGATAACGTTCCTTTGCAGGGAGCTTTGAAAAAGACTCACGCATTTCCCGGATTTTTTCCTCTTCCGACCTTTCGTCGATGGCTTCCTGGACGTTTTCTTCAGAGGCATCTTCGGACGCCGATTGTTCGTTTTCGGAATCTTCCGTTTTCGTATCGACAAGAGTTTCGATTTCCCCTTGCGGCATCGTCGCCTTGACTTCTCGGGCCTCGGCGTTCACGGCCAAGCAGATCATCGAGCCGAGGAAAATGTATGCGGCGAACAAGCCGGCCAGAAAAGCGAAACTCATGATGACGGGCTTGCTTTCGACGTCGACAGCTTCGAATGCCGAACGGGACAGTGCCGCGCAGATTAAAGCGACGACGACACCGCCGATAATGCCCACGATGAGGAAAGAAAGATGAAACAGCACCAAGGCCAGTACGCCCCCCATCGCTCCGCCGAGAGGAAACGGAAGCAAAAAAAGCAGAAATCGCAACGGTGATCGAGGTTGCGGTTCCGTACCGAACGTTTCCTCAGGGGGCCCGAAAGCGGGCCGCCCATCTTCGTGATTGTTTTCGAAATCGTTTGACATGATTGCAATGGGTTCAGAATTTTTGCTGTGAATATTCCTTGAACATCTCGGCGACCCCCGTAGCGCCGGCATCGCCTTCATGGAACAGGATGCGATAGCGGAGCGTGAAGGTTTCGTCTTTCTTCATGACGTGTTCGCCGGTTTTTTCCTTTTTTCGTTCGAAATCATGCACGCCGAACGGGTTGGCCGCGAAGAGTCCGTAGTCCCGGACGTGCCAGTATGTCGGATATCGGAAACTCGACGGGTGGTTCAAAACCGCGATGCCTTGCGTCCTGCCCCCGACGGGGCCGTAATAATCGACCCAAGGGGACCGCTTGGCCCAGGCGTCGTTGTCTTTGAAACCCTCGGCATTGACGATATGACCGCCCCATTTTTCGTTGCGTTTTTTCGCCGTGACGTCCATCGTGCCCGGGACACGGATGCCAAAGGTGCCCTCCTTGGTGTCGCCGAAAACCACTCCGTCCCGGGCGGCCTTGACCGTGATATCGAAATCAATGTAACGCACCGCCCCGCTCTTGCCCGTCAGGACGCCGAAACGCAGTGTCCGGACATCGCCGCAGAGCAGTTTGCCATCCTTGTCGATCCAGTCGTTTTCAGCAACAAGCGTGGCCGTTTTACCGTCACAAAGCGTTTCGGTGAATCTCCGA
>JBEBTM010000507.1:0-3275 GCA_040393745.1 Thermogutta terrifontis
GGAGGAGTGGCCCATTTCGATTACACCAACAACGCTTCAAAGGCGGGCGTGACGATCGCCAGCACGCAAGCAACCGCGGGCGGTCAATATTTCCGTCTCAGTGCGAAAAGCGGCGGTTCGGATTACAACGAAGTCGGCGTCGAATTCGTCAACACGGGGGCCAACCAACCGCTGTCGGTCGTTTACGATGAAGCAGCCAAGAAGCTGCGTGTCTACGGCGGCACCGGCGTCGCTTCGCTCGGCGAACTGAAGGCGGCCATCGAGGCCAATTCACCGTTCGAAGCCAATTTCTTTACCGATGCATCGTTGTCGACCAAAGCCGGATTGAGCGACGCCATGCAGTTCAGCGCCACGGCTTCTTATTCCTACGATAAAACGAAAGCAGGCGCAACCGCTTTCAGTGCCGATATCATGACCGGCCAGACGGCCGCCGATCTCGGGACCAACCACCAGGCCCTGATTATCAGCGTTGCGCCGGGGACCACGGCCAACCAGATCATCGCGGCTTTCAAAAATGATCCCTTATCCTCCAAGTTTTCGATCAAAAATACCGCCGACAGCGACGGCACCGGGACGATTTTCTGGAATTCGGCGACGACGGGTTTGTACGACGATCCGGCGGCGTTTGTCAATTCCGCCGCGCTGACCGGAGGATCCCAAGGATACGAAACTGCCGTGACCGCCGCGGAATTGGTCGACTTCGTGAACAAGGATGCCGTGTTGAGCAAGATCATCCATGCCGATCTCGGACTGAATTCGCCCACGGGGACGGGCAAGTTGACCTTGTTCGAAGAATACGCTTATTACGGCGATCCCAACGCGGGAACAGGTTTGCAGTTCCTCGGACCGAAAGACTCGCTGGACATCATTTTCGCCAGTAACCTGAATGCGAACGGTTCGAAAATCGCGAACCAGGAACTCGCCATGTGGTTCACGCCCGCCGTCGAAGGCTACTCGAAAATCGACGTGCCCGCGAAAAACGCCAACGCCTCGGTTTCGATCACGTCCAAGAACAAGGGTGAAGCCTATGACGACATGGTCGTCCGCTACGTCCGGCTCGGCAACGACTCGACGCAAAGCTACGTCACCTACGAAGAGGGCCCTTCCAACGCCATGGCGTATTGCAGCATCAACAATCTCAACACGGGCACCTCCGACGAAACGGGAAAATTCATCGTGTACGCCAACGACCGCGGTGAAATGTACAATAATGTCACCGTCGTCGCCAAACTCGATTTGAACCAGAAGGAATCGGCGCTCGCCCACTTCGATGAAACAACGGGACAGTTGGTGATTTCGGTCAACGACTTGAATACGAAGCTGTCCGACGCCGTCGCGGCGATCAACAATGAAGGAACCTTCAACGCCGATTACGATTTCAGTTTCAATCACGATACGGGAGACACCGGTCCGGGCAACGCCACGTTCGCCAGCATCCTGAGCATGTCGAAGACCACGGCCGAAATCGGCCAAACCGGCCAAACCGGCGGGCACACCGGCGGCGTGCTCACGGTGTACATGGCCGGCGACGATGACACCCCCGACCTTAGCGCCCAGTCGGTGGTCGACCTGATCAACAGCGACCCGGTCGTTAGCGCCAAGTTCAACGCGACGAATTACGGTTCCAGCAACGGGACGGGCCTGATCAGTTTCCGCGACGACAACCTCACCACGGTCACCGGCGGTTGCGGCGAACAGATTCTCGTCCCCACGGCGACCAGTACCGGCGGCATCACCCAACAGAGCCAGATGGTCATCCAGTTGGCGACCGACAAGTACGGCAATTACATAACCACAGCCAAGGAATTGGTCGATTTCTTCGACCAACTCACCGCCGAACAGACGCGAGGCGTCAGCGTCAGCGTCGTCCGGCCGGACGGTGTCGACAATTTGAATCGTACCTGGATCGACGACGGTTGTGGAAACATTACGGAAGAACGTGCCTGCGAAGACAATTACGGCAACGGAGTCCTGAAACCGGTTTTCGAGCTTGACGAGTGTGATCAACTCGTTTATGAAGTGATCCAGTTTACTTCTTTCGGCAGCAATATCCAGGAATCGTACGCCAATGACAGCGTGGTAACCGTCAACGGTTGGGAATCGATGTTCACCGTGACATCCAAGAAGGTCGGCAGTGAATATGACGGCATCTCGCTGGTTTATGAGCGAATTACCGACATTGATGAAGTTCCCAGCGTTTCTTACGACAAGGACAAAAAACAGATTACCGTCAAGGTTTTCGACGGCGTCACCACGGCGGCGGAAGTTAAATCGCTCATCGAGTCCGACATCGTAACGGGTCCGTTGTTCGGTATCACATTGAAAAGAGACGGGTCGGCCGCCGTGACGATCACGGACGATTCGCTGAATACCAAGTATGGAACCTATGAAGCCGGCTATCGCGGCGGAGCCCGGATGATCGGTAACGCCGATGCCGACCCGCACAGCCTGACATTTGAATCCGTCGACGAAGGCTCGGACCAGACGATTTCGGTCAAATCCAAAAACGGAGCCAGTTTCGAATTGACAAACGAAGACGGCAAAGTCGCCGACAAAGCAACAGGATCGGACATGGTCGCTCGAATCAACGGCATTTCCGCCACGGCGAACGGACGTCAACTTTCGATCGATACGACCAGTTTGAAGCTCACGATCAATATGAGCGATACGGTCGTTGCGGGCGACACCACTTCGTTCGAGATCACCGGCGGCGGTATGATGTTCCAAATCGGTCCGGATGTCGTTTCCAACCAACAGATTCGCCTCGGCCTGATGAGTGTCAACACGGCAAACCTGGGCGGCGTCAATGGACGTCTCTACCAGCTCCGTGCCGGGAACAACGCCGACTTGGTCACGTCGGATGAAACACGAAAATTGGCCGACTTGATTGTGAACGATGCCATCACGGCCGTAGCAATGATGCGTGGGCGGCTCGGTACGCTCCAAAAGTGCACCTTTGAACCGACCATCGCCATGCTTCAGGATTCCATGGAATCATTGACTGCTGCCGAGGCCCAGATTTCCAATGCCGACTTTGCCGAAGAGAGCTCCCGCCTGACCCGGGCGCAGATTCTCGTCCAGGCCGGTATGCAAACCTTGAGTATCGCCAACCAATTCCCGCAATATGCGGCCTCGCTCATCGGCGGTTAAAAAATTGCGAATCGAGCCGGGGATGACGTCCCGGAACATCGAAACATCAAAACGCGGCACCATAATTTGTTATGGTGCCGCGTTTTTTTTCGAAGACCGCCACGTACACGATTCTTTTATTCCGA
>JBEBTM010000508.1:0-3275 GCA_040393745.1 Thermogutta terrifontis
TTCCCCTTGGACGCCCACGGACACAGTCACGCCCACGAAGCCGCCGGCGGGAATTATGTTTTCTGTACCGGGTCGGGTGCGGGAACCTTTTATGATGTCCGCTTCGCCACCGACGGCAGTTTCAACAGCCACGAAACCTTGGGGCTCGAAAGCCTGACCGATGGGACAAGCAACACAATGGTCCTCTCGGAAACCCTGGTCGGTTCGTCCGACGGACATCTGCACGGCAGTCGGGACAATGCACTCAGCGGCCAAATGGTTCACCGTTACCTGGGTGAGTTCGATTCCGGCGGACCCGAAGACGGAGACACCGTACCGGGCTTCGCCGCAATTCCGGCCGACTCCGACATGGATACGCTGACCGGCACCCCCGACGAATGGGTCGGTGCTCGGGCCAACTGCTGGTTCGTCGGACGCGCCGCTGATACGTCCTACAGTGCTTATCAATTACCAAACGCAAAATACCCTGACGTTTCCGCCGGGGGAATCGGTATCTTTTCGGCTCGGAGCCAACATCCCGGCGGCGTCAACGTCGGGATGGGCGATGGCAGCGGCCGGTTCGTCGGCGACACGATATCATTGGACCTCTGGCGAGCCCTGGGCACACGCAATGGCGGTGAATCGGGCCCCTGAAAACCCACGTTTTTCGATTCTTTCCCCTTGCCCGGAAAGTTTTACGCCGTCTTTCGTCGGGAACCTTGACGTACGAATTGCTTCGGTTCGATACCGTATTGCCGGACTTTGTAGCGGAGGATGCGGGGTGTCGTGCCCAGATCGATCGCGGCGGCGGCCATGTTGCCGTTGCTGCGTTTCAGGGCGTCGATGATGATGTCCTGCTCGAAGACACCGACCCGCTCTTCCAAGGTTCCCGAACCGGCCGTATTGGTACCCCGGCTCGTTTGCAGCGTCGGGGGCAGATGATGTCCGTGAATCACGCCTTCCTGGCTCACAAGAATGGCTCGCTCAATCGTGTTTTCCAACTCACGAACATTTCCGGGCCAACGGTAGCCGGTCAAGAGATCAATAGCCGAGGCGCTGATCCGCTTGATCGTTTTGCCCATCCGATCCGCGCCGGTTTCGATGAAGTGATTGGCAAGCAACATAATATCCCCCCGACGATCCCGCAATGGCGGCAACATGATCGGAAAAACGTTGATCCGGTAGTACAAATCCTCACGGAACGTCCCTTCGGCCATGGCGTCTTCCAGATTGCGATTCGTAGCGCAAAGAAGCCTGATATTTGCTTTGCGGGGAACATTGCTGCCGACACGTTCGAAGGTTCGCTCCTGGAGCACACGGAGCAGTTTCACTTGGGTCACGGGAGAGAAGTCGCCGATTTCGTCCAAAAAGAGCGTGCCACCCTCGGCTTCTTCGACCCGGCCTTTCCGCTGGGAAACGGCCCCGGTGAACGAACCTTTTTCATGACCGAAAAGTTCGCTTTCCAGCAGATTCTCGTTGAGCGCGGCGCAATTGACCTTGATGAACGGCCCCTTGGCCCGGTGGCTGGCAACGTGAATCGCATGGGCGACCAATTCCTTGCCGGTCCCCGATTCACCCCGAATGAGCACGGTTGCGTCACTGGAAGCAACCTGGTAAATCGCCTGGTAAACCTCGCGCATGGCGTTCGAATTGCCGATGATATTTTCCGGACGAAAACGGTTTTGTAATTCGTTTTTCAAGCGGATGTTTTCTTCTTCGAGCGTGCTCTGCGTTTCCGCCTGCTGACGTCGGGCTTTCACGTCATAAGCGATCATGCTGGCGATGATCTTGAGAACCTGTAAATCGTGGTCGAGTGTGGAAAGGTCGGAATCATATTTCCGGTCCACCGAAAGCGTACCGAGCACCTCGTTTTCGCAGACGATCGGTACGCAGATAAAGCTGATTTCCTCCGCGATGCGTTCCCGGCGGTTGTAGATGCGGTCCAAAAAGTTCGGCTCCTCGGAGACCTTGGGAATCGCCACCGGTTGGCCGGTTTCGACAACGTGCCCGACAATCCCTTCGCCGCGCCGGTACGTCAGCTTACCCTGTTCGTAAGGCGTGGCATCGTGGGCGACTTCGAGGACGAGTCCTTCTTTGTCCCGGGTCATGAGCAGGATAATGCCCCGGGTGAGACCAAGTTCATCGTGGAGCAAATCCAGCGTAGCGGACAAAACGACGCGCTGGTCCAGCTCGGAGCTGAGTAGGCGGCTCAAATTCAAAATGGTCCCCAGTTCCGTGGCTCGGCGAGAATTGAGTCGACCTTCATCGGACGGCGTTTTGGTCATCATATTCGATTTCATTTTATCGATAAACTTTCTTATGCACAGCAAAAAAAGACAAATTTGTTCCTAATGATGACAATATAGACAAATTTGACTGGAAAACATCCTACAAGAACAATATCGTACTGTCAATAGACGTCAAGCATTTGCGACAATTTTGTCGCAACACGCAAAAAAACAACATTATTTGTCGTTTTAGACAGCGTTTCCTGAAAAGAGCCACCGATGAAATATTCTTAATATCCTTAATTTCAAAATACCTTGTAAAAAAACAAACTGTAAATCAGTTTACCATGAATCTGGCACGCTGTTTGCGGTTTTTCCGGCAAACTGTTACACCCCTCAAATTTTTTGGAGAACATTGAATGACCGAAGTTTACAACCCCTTTGCCGTTGCCCAAGCTCAAATCGACAAAGCATGCAAAACGCTCAAACTGGACGAAGCGACCAGCCAGTTCCTTCGTGAGCCACAGCGCCAATACATTTTCACCTTGCCCGTTCGGATGGACGATGGCAAATATAAAATATTCCAAGCTTTCCGCGTCCAGTACAACACGGCTCGCGGCCCGGCCAAGGGCGGGATTCGTTGGCATCCGGAAGAAACCGTCGACACTGTTCGAGCCTTAGCCTGCTGGATGACCTGGAAAACTTCGGTGGTCGACATCCCGCTCGGCGGCGGCAAGGGCGGCGTGGTCTGCGATCCCAAGCACATGTCCGAAGGCGAAAAAGAACGGCTGGCCCGGGCGTATGTTCGCGCGGTGAGCCGGGAAATCGGTATCACGAAAGACGTTCCTGCGCCGGATGTTTACACGAACGGCCAGATCATGGCTTGGATGATGGACGAGTATGAATCCATTATGCAGGAACATCATCCCGGCGTGATCACCGGCAAACCGCTCGCTTTGGGCGGCTCCAAGGGACGTGGCGACGCCACGGCGCGGGGAGGCATCTACTGCACCCGTGAGGCCGCCGAGGCTTACGGCATTGAACTCCAAAACGCTCCGATGGCCATTC
>JBEBTM010000509.1:0-3264 GCA_040393745.1 Thermogutta terrifontis
GAAGCCTCCGACCAACGCCCCAATTCCCTCGGGGAACTCCAGGAAATTTCCATCGACGAGATTAAGGTCGACCAGAAGTACCAAACTCGCGAAAAGGGCAACGACGAAAAAACGGTCAGGGAATACCAGAACGTTTATGCCAAATCACCGGAACGGATGCCACCGGTCATCCTTGTTCGGATCAACGGAATACTCTATCTGGTCGCCGGTTTTCAGCGATACGAAGCTGCAAAGCGGGCGGGATGCAAGTCGATTCGGGCCATTGTCATCGACGGCGATGAGAAAACCGCAATGCGGGAAGCGATCGGTTCCAACAAGCACCCCGGTAAGAGATTATCCAGCGGAGACAAAACGAAGGCGATCAGGATGGCGGCCACGACGTTCACGGACTACAGCAACGTCATGATCGCCGAGTTGGTCGGATGCTCGGAGTCGATGGTGAGAAAAGTTCTGAAGAACGAAAAAGATCCGGTTCGTACCGGTGCGAACCTGGGCGAGAAGGTCATAGGCAAAGACGGTAAACTTCAGTCACGCCGTAAGGCGTCCCGCAAGGCGGCCCCGGAACCGTCTGTAACGCCTGATGAGCCCGCAGAGGACACGGCACCAGGAACGCCGGAGCCGCTCGTAACGCCGGAAGAATCCGATGTGATCGAACCGAAAAATACGGAACCGGCAACCCAGGAATCGCCAGAGCCGGTCAATCAGCCGGAGGATAAAGCGGAGCTGCCAGAAGAAACACCGACTTCGACTTCGGCTCCGCCCATCGATCTCAAAAAGGACTTCCGCTCGGTCATCAAGACGTTGGGACTCGACGGCGAGGAGCGAATCAACCTGTTCCAGTTGTTCATCAACACGATGCTCAATGACGGTTTTCCTGACAAGGAGAGCCGACTCGGATTCGTAAACTGGCTTCGGTCCCGGATTGCACAATATCCGGCATAATCCTGATGTTTCTACAACAGTCGCTCCCGCTTTCATGCGGGGCGATTTTCGCAACGGCACAATAACGTATGAGGAAATTTGAAATGGTAACAATTATAGGGATTGACCCGGGCGTCACGGGAGCAATGGCGGTCAGACTGCCGGACGGAAAGATGGTCATTGAAGACCTTCCGACAGCCAAGACGGACGGATTCAATTGCATCGCTCCGATCGAGTTTTCGGAGATCGTTCGAAAATACATCGAACCCGGTCCGAACATGAATATCGTGGCTTACAGCGAAAAAACCGGTACGATACCTGGGAACGGCGTATTGGCGATCAAGAGCGTTTACGAATGTCGCGGCGTTATCCGCACCGTACTGGCAATGCTGCGGATTCCGCTGATCTATGTTCCCCCGCAAGCATGGCGAAAGTTCCACGGGCTGCCGGACAAAAGCGACAAGGAATACTCGCGCGGTTTCGCCCTTCAGCGTCTGCCGGAGCTTGCCGAGCAGCTCAAGTTGAAAAAGCATCATAACCGCGCCGAAGCCGCACTGATCGCGCTCTACGGCTACCACAAGGCGAATGCGGTTTCCTGATGTTTTGTATGCAATCGGGACGACGAGACGTTTCGTTTCCGTTGTCCCGTTGTCTGTCATTTAACGCTACGATTTATCTCCGATTACCTGAGAGGAAAACACAACGATGTCGAAACGAGTTCGCATCAAAAAAGTTGCCCATACCGGGCAGTATCGGAAATGCTTGAATCATCAGGTGTTCGAGATGCTGAGCGCGTTGAATTCCATTTCCACATCAGAAACGGTCAAGCAATTTAGCGGCACGGAATACCGCACGTCTTCCGTTGACGGGAACAACTACCCGATCACCTTGTTTACGAACAAACTTTGGGATTTGATTTTGCTCAAACTGACCGAAATCGTTCCTTACGACACAGAGAACAACCGGTTCGAATGGGACAGACAAGACGAATGGAAGATTTATTTGAGCATCAAGACCATTGCCGATTGCTTGGGCTTGTCGACCAGCACGGATGCCCTGACGCACCTGTACGACCGCGTCGTCGATGCAATCAGGGTGCTGCTCAACATCCGTATCGCCGTTACAAAAGGACAAAGGATTCATGCAATCGACGGCTATTTATATGCGGCAGGCGTGCGGGAATGCGGTGACACGGAGGAAGAATACCTGACAAAGTCAAACGCGATTTTCGCCCTCGCCTTCAATCCGGAACTGGTCGACTACATCGCACAAGAAAAAGTCGGGGTTTACCATTTCTGTCACAGTTGGTTATATTTTCAGGGGCCGAGCCAAAACGCCTATGCCGTCGCGAAACGCCTGGGCAGGCACTACAGCCAGAATACCAGCGACAATAAGGTTACGACCGACCTCATCTATAAAATGAATGACGATGCCTTGTATATCGATCGTTCCATTTTTTTCCTTGGACGACGCGGACATCGTCATCAACCACAGGGGTGCGATTAAAAATTTAGCGGAGAATCGTTCCGCCTCGGATGAAGAAGATATTTTTTCCTGAAACAAGAATACATGAATCAATGGCTGTCGTTGATATGATACCCTACTTTAGATGGTTTTCCCGTAGATACGTTACCCCCGTTTCATTGATACGTTGCCCCACTTTGATTGATACGTGACCCCACTTTAGCTGATGCGTTACCCCACCAGAGCAGTGATTTGAACCTGAAAACACAGGTGTTTCAGGAATCCTAACGATCATATAACTATCCCACTAACGAGCATGAACAACGATCGAAAAGTGAAAGTCGCTACGCAATCGGGACTGGGCTTGCGCCCAGCCCGACCGCTACGCGATTTCACTTCTGGTTCTTTTTCCAGAGAAGGATGTGGTCAAGATGATGTCTATGTTTGGGGACGATCAGATTGTCGGCCTGGGGGTTTCCAGGGTCCGCCGTGGATATCGTCCATCCAAGAAGCCTGGGCCGTGGAGAGAAAATAACACAAAAATAGAGGTGCGGGGTCATTCCCTGGCATCATGAGAGAAGAAGATGGAAAAACAGAGAAAACGTGAAAAAATGTTAACCCCAAAAACGTTCTTTATTGCCAAGACACTTTCGGGTGGCCGTAGCGAGAAAGAAATCATCCAAGCGGCATTTGAAAGCCGGGTGTTCGAGATGTTGCAGAAAGCACGCGGTTATACCAATGCCGGCCTGAAGAAGTTTCCTACCGACGACCTCGGGTTCTTTTCGCTGGAGGATCTGGATACGGATTGTACGTTAAGGATTCTTCATCGCGGTTTCGATCCCAGGGACATGTTCCAAGCCCCTGATAAGATACGAAGGC
>JBEBTM010000510.1:0-3234 GCA_040393745.1 Thermogutta terrifontis
CATATCGACCGGGAAGAGCTGACCGAAGAACCGGCAACGGGAGAGTTCAACGGATTTTCCATTCGATAAACGCCATGCACCTTTTCGACGACATCAAATCGCCACTTTTGCTCTATTTGAAGGGCGGCTTGTTCCTCCTGCTGGCGGTCATGGCCGGGACGCTGACCATCTACGACGACAACCGTTGGCGTGAGATCGTTTTCCTTGCCGTCTGCGTTTGGGCCTCCTGCCGGTTCTATTACTTCTTGTTTTACGTGCTGGATCATTATGTTAAACACAGTGTCGGCGACGACAAGAATGCCAGCGTTTTCGCGATGATTCTCAAGTTGTGCGGAAAACAACGAACTACTTCCCCTCCCGTTTCTTCAGCGCCGTCCATCGGAAACTTGTTCGCCGATTTGCCGGATTCCTTGTCGGAAGAATTGATCGAAAACCTTGCCGTATCGAAAAATACCCGCATCGAACGCATCGTCTCGACCGGCCATACGAGTCCGCCGGAATTATGGTACGATCAAACGGAGCACGAGTGGGTCGTCGTCCTTCGCGGTGAAGCGGAGCTGAAATTTGAAGATCACGCGGAATGCCAACATTTGCGATCCGGCGATTACGTTTTGATTCCGGCCCATCGGAAGCACCGGGTCGCATGGACTTCGACGGATGAACCGACCGTTTGGCTCGCCGTGTTCTTTGACTGAACCGCCTCGACGATTTGCCGTCCGTCGACTATAATACGGTTTTCCAATTAAACACCCTTACTCCCAGAGCATTTTATGAGTTTCGAAATCGCCGTCGTCGAATTCCCCGCAACGCACCTGATCGGCATGAAAGTCCGAACAACCATGCAAAAGGCTCAAGCCGACTGCCCGGCGATCTGGCAAACCTTCGGGCCGCGAATCGTCGAAATTCCCGGCGGGGATTGCATCGGCAAAGGAGCCTATGGAGTATCCGTCATGTTGAATGAAAACGATTTCGACTATTGGGTCGCCGTCGAAGCTGCTTCCAACGCCGCCGTTCCGAAGGACATGGCAACATTTGAGATTCCCGACGGACTGTATGCCAAGTGCAGCGTTGCGAGTCTTGAAAAACTTGGCGAGGCGTACATGTACGTTTATAGCCAATGGGTTTCCGGACAATCGGAGTACGGCTTGAACATGCAGGCTCCGTGCTTCGAGCTCTATCCGCCGAACTGGAGACTCGAAGACGCCTTCGAAATCTATGTGCCGGTGATGAAACAATAAGCAAAACCGACTTTTCATCCCTTTTTCCTGAAAAACCACGATGAACACACCCCAACTCTCCGCTCCCGACGCGAAAACCGCCGCACTTCAAGCTCTCGAATCGATTCCCTTCATTTCCTTCGGGACGGTCGGTCTCGACGGCTGGCCGAACCTCCGTATGTTGGCCATCGCCGCCAAGGATGGCATCGACACTCTCTGGTTCGCCACCGCGACCACGGAGAAAAAGGTTGCCGAACTGAAGTCGAACCCCAAGGCCGTCGTGTACGGTTACGACCCGCAGTCGATGAAAGAGTTTCGTCTGTTCGGCAACGTCGAACTCTTGACCGATCCGGCCTCACGCCGCAAGGTCTGGTGCGACGATTTTCTCCAATACTTCCCGGAAGGCGTCGATTCACCGACGATGATCGTCCTGAAATTCGTAACCGATCACGGTCAATACGCTTCCTACGGCGAAGGAGCCGGGACATTTTAAGATGAAAATCGAATCCGTATCACCAACCGACTTCCCGGAGATCGTCGACATTTGGGAGGCCTCCGTCCGGGCGACGCACGATTTCCTGAACGAAGCGGACATTCAAGACCTCAAACCGCTCATTTTGAACGAATATTTGAAGGCGGTCGAATTGTTTTGCATTCGGGAGAACGAAAAGATTCAAGGCTTCCTCGGTCTGTCGCCGGACAAGATCGAAATGCTCTTTATCCGTCCCGACGTTCGCGGCAAGGGAATCGGCAGACAACTCATCCTGTTCGCAACTCGTGAAAAAGGAATCAAAAAGGTCGACGTGAACGAGCAGAACCCGCAGGCCGTCGGCTTTTACGTACACATGGGTTTTGAAGTCGTGAACCGTTCACCGCTCGATCCGCAAGGCAAACCCTTTCCGATCCTGTCGATGGAACTCAAAAAATGATCCGAACGTATGGAAACGAACCGTATCGGGTGGCGGTCATTCACGGCGGACCGGGAGCGATGGGAAGCGTTGCCTGTGTCGCGCGGGAACTATCGAAGGTCGTCGGCGTCATCGAACCGATCCAGTCGCGTTATTCCGTATCGGAATTGATTGATGAGTTGCACGAACAAATCAAGTCCGTCTCCCGCGAACCGTTGACGTTGATCGGACATTCGTGGGGATCGTGGCTGACGATCTTGTTCGCCATAAAACATCCGGAATTTGCGAAGCAGATCGTGTTGATTGGTTGTCCTCCCTTTGAAGAATGGTTCGTCCCTCAAATCATGGAACGCCGACTGGCAAGACTTTCTCCGGACGACGCGATTTCATTTCAATCGTTGATGCCCGAATTGAACAATGGAAACGAAAGCGATCGAAATTCCGTGATGTATCGGCTTGAACAGATTGTCGAAAAGTCGGATAATGTCGATACGTTCGATATTGAAACGGATAAAGCGGACTTGTTTCCTGTTGACGGAAAGATGTATTCCGCCGTCTGGTCGGAAGCAGCGGAGATGCGGCGTGACGGTACATTGTCGAAGTGCTTGAGGAAAATCACTTGTCCCGTTTTCGTGATTCATGGCGATTCCGACCCGCATCCGTTGGAGGGCGTTGTCGAGCCGCTTCGTGAAGCGGATATTCCGTTCGAACAAAATGTCTTGCCGAATTGTGGTCATTCGCCGTTCAAGGAAAGACAGGCATATCATGAGTTTTATGATCTATTGAAACGGATTATAGAGAAAGCACATGATTCTTGAATGTCAATCATCCCACCTCGACGACTACCTCCGGCGGACGGAGATCATCAACATCGACGATGAACGGATCGTCACGTTGGCAAAGCGGTTTCGTGCTCAAAACAGTTCGGACGAGGACTTGATTCGCTCAACTTACGAATTCGTCCGGGACGAAATCAAGCATTCCGCCGATGCGGGTGGTCGTATCGTCACTTGCCGGGCGTCCGACGTGTTGAAGGCGGGAGAGGGAATCTGTTTCGCGAAATCCCACCTGTTCGCCGCCTTGTTGCGACACAATGGCGTTCCCACGGG
>JBEBTM010000511.1:0-3214 GCA_040393745.1 Thermogutta terrifontis
GCGCATCAGGAGATGGAGCAATACGGGAATCGCCGCCGCCGCCAGTCCGCCCAAGAGAAGTGAAAAAGTGATGAATGTCATGAAGCTTGTCCGGGATATCCCGTAGAAAACCGAAATCCGGTCTATTATCGCATGTTTTGGCACCGCGTGCAAGGCGACAAATGACGGAGTTTTCAGGACGCGGGCGCGCAAATTCAGCCGCACGTTTAGGCGAGATGCTCAGTATCGTCATTCCTGCGCACGCAACGGGTTTTCATTGACTCTCCGGTTCTTTCATGGTATAGTTTGGGACGGGTCCTCGCCCTTGGAATCCAATCGGATTCCCCCCGGCCCCGGCGTTTCTTTTCGCCTGTTTTTCGCAATATTATCATGACTTCGCCCCTCCTCTCTCCGGAAGAAAGACTCCAGAAATATCAGGCGCAGATGGGTGACATCCTCCACTGGGCCGGCCTGGGACCTTGGCGGTGGGAGGCCGAAACGGGACAATTCAAAATCGGGGGTGATTTCCTTGAACACTTCGGTTTCTCGCTGGATAATCTCCAAAATCTGACCGTTCAGCATTGGCTTTCCAAGGCCCACCCGGACGACGTTTCCCGGCTCCAGGACGCCTTCTTCGCCATGCTGGTCGGTCGGACCGATTTTTTCGATCAGGTTTATCGCATGAACAGCGATGCGGCCGGTGAGGTCACGTTCCACGCGCGCGGCGGGGTGACCAAACGGGACGAGCAGGGCAAACCGACCCGCATCTCCGGGACCATCCAGGACGTCACCGAGGAAAAACGCATCGAAGCATCCTTTCTTCGCCGGGATTATCTCCTCAGCGTTTCCAATGAGGCGGCCCAGATTCTCCTTGATGCCGACGTCACCAATTTCGGACAAAAAATCCGGGAAGTCCTCCAACATCTCGGGCAAGCCACGGAGGTCGACCGCGTCCACGTTTGGAAAAATAAAATCGCTGAAGACGACCGGCTTTACGGAACGCTCGTTTACGAGTGGTCGCCTGAAATCGAATCCCTTCAAGGCACGGAATACACTACGGGCATTCCGTATGACGAGAAATTTCCCTCTTGGAAAGCCGTCCTGAGCTCCGGTCATTGCATCAACAGTCTGGTCCGGGAAACCGCGGCCGAAGAACAAACCCAGCTTATCGCTTTGGGAATCAGGTCCATTCTGGTCGCCCCCATTCTTTTCAAGGGCGAATTCTGGGGATTCCTCGCCTTCAACGACTGTCATCGCGAACGACTTTGGAGCGAATCCGAAATCGGCGTTCTCCAATCCGCGGGTCTGCTTATTGCCGGGGCCGTGACGCGGCGAATGACCGAAGCCGCCTTGGAAACGGAGCAGGAAATATTGCGACGGATTTTCGAAACGAGTCCCGTCGGCGTCGTGATCACATCCGAAGGTCGCATCGTCATGGCCAACGGAGAATTCCTGCAACTCTTCGGGCAAAGCATCGGCAACCCGGTCGACCCCGCCTACGTCGATCCGTCGCTGCGCCATTCCATCTTGCAGGAAGTTCAAGAAAAAGGGACCGTCCTCAACCGGAACATGCAATTCTACGGCCGTAACGGAGAGATTCACGAAGTTCTCACAACGTACCAGCAGATTGATTACCGTGGAAAACCTTCGCTGCTTTGCTGGGCCGTCGACATCACCGACCTGAAAAACACGGAAAAAGCCCTGAAACTGGCCCGCGATCTGGCCGAAGTCGCCACACAGGCGAAAAGCGACTTCCTGGCACGCATGGGGCACGAAATCCGCACACCTATGAATGCCATCCTCGGCATGACTTATCTTTGCCTGCAAACGAAACTTACGGAAAAACAACGAGATTATCTCCAAAAGGCCCAAACGGCAACAACGAGCCTGCTACGAATCGTCGACGATGTTCTCGATTTTTCCGAGCTGGAATCCGGTCGACTTGAACTCGAAGAAACACCGTTCCGCTTATCCGACGTTCTGCGCGAGGTGGTCGACGTTGTTGAACTTGAGGCCCGGGCGAAAGGGATTAAAATTGAAACGAAAATCGACTCTGCGGTTCACAACGACCTGTTCGGAGATCCGGCCCGGCTTCGACAAGTCCTGCTCAACCTGGCCGGTAACGCAGTGAAATTCACCGAACGGGGCGAGGTCGTCCTGTCCGTCGGTGTAGCGGACGGTGCCGCCGCGGTAACGCCCGACGATAAAATCGTGCTGTTTTTTACGGTCCGGGATACGGGCATCGGCATGTCATCGGAGCAGATAAAAAAACTGTTCGAGTCCTTTTCACAGGTCGACGGCACAAGCACGCGAAAGTACGGCGGCACCGGGCTCGGCCTGGCCATTTCAAAGAATCTCGTCGAACTCATGGGCGGTTCGGTCGGAGTGAAAAGCAAGCCCGGCGTCGGCTCGACATTTTACTTCCGTATCGGCTTCAAAAAATCGGGTCCGATTCTCCGAACCTGTTCCGACACCGACCGCACGCATCGGCCTGCTCGGAACGGCTTGGTTAAAACCGAGGAAAGCGAATCCGGCATCGTGAAGCCTGTGGCAATCGTGGGAGATTCCACCGTCGATCTCCACGGAGCCCGGGTTCTTCTCGTCGAAGACAACCGGATCAACCAGATGGTCGCTACGGAATTGCTCTCCATGTTGGGCGTGACAACGACCATCGCCTGTAATGGCCAGGAAGCCGTGGACGCGGTGCGTGACAACGATTTCGACCTCGTTCTTATGGACATTCAGATGCCGGTCATGGATGGCCTCACGGCGGCCCAAACGATTCGGAAATTGCCGAAGCCGGGCATGGATAAACTCCCCATCCTGGCCATGACGGCCCACGCTTTGGACGTCGACTATCAAAAGAGCCTGTCTGCGGGCATGAACGACCACCTGACCAAACCGATCGACCCCGACGTGTTACGCACGGCATTGCAAAGATGGATTGTGAGGTAAGGCTTCCGTTGAAATGTATCCCGCACACTTCGTTCTTTGGCGGAAACCCGCGACGAACGACAAGTGACCGCGCAGAAGATTTTATCGAAACGGATATTTGACTTCGAATGAAAAGTTGAAACACATTTTATAAACAAAAAAGGAAAATTCCATGCGTATCCTGTTTTCCGCCGTCTTGACGCTATTGGTCGTTGTCAGTTCGACTTTTGCGCAAACGCCCGTCATACCTCCCTTTCGGGCCACGCCCAAGGTTCTCGAACTGTTCGAGGAGACGAAAGAC
>JBEBTM010000512.1:0-3209 GCA_040393745.1 Thermogutta terrifontis
TCCTGTTCGTCATTTCGATGGTCGCCATCAGGCTCTGCGCTCAGATTTTCGAAAAATGGCTTAAAAAGATGAAACTGGAGCGTCTGAACACTTGGCTCGGCGGGGTGTTGGGGCTCGTCAAAGGTGTGCTCGTTTGCATGGTTCTGACCTTTTTCGGCGTGATGATGAGCGAAATGTCCCGGGAAGTCGTGTTCCAATCGAAAAGCGGAAAGCACCTGGCCTTGCTCATCGAACGCACAGGGGCCTTCATCCCCAAGGAAAGCTGGCAACTTTTGAGCGATAAAATCGGCGAGTTCAATCAAAAAATCCGAGGCGACGAAACCACGGCGGATATCTTGGCCCAAACGGAAGATGATTTTGCCCGGAACAGCCAGGTCGGACAATTGTTCTCACAGGGCAGTTCGCTGCTCAACGAAGTTCAGAGCCTTCGTGACGGCATTCAAAAAGAAAAGGACAAGGCCTCGTCGTTTTTCGATGCCGTGGCCCGATGGTGGAAGGGTGATACGGCCGAAACCGCGACAAAAACGGACACACCGCCAGAGCCCGGCAATCCGCCGACGTTGACGACGGAACAACCGGCCATGCTCCGCTCCGCTGTCGGCAGATCATCTCCGGGACCGGACAGTGTCACTCCACCGCCGAGTTTAAGTTCGCCCGCCGCTCCATCGATTTCAAGCGTTGCCCGACAGACATCCCGATCCCGGGAAGACGCCGCGTTCATGCGACGCAACATCCAAGGAACGACGCCACAAGCACCGATGGATGACTTGAGTTCGCTCCTGCCCGCCTCGTCACAACCGGCTCCAATGGCGGCGATTCCAAGGGCGCCCGTTCTTCAGGATTCTTTTTCGGTGGAATCGCAGGTGATGTCGATTCCGCAGTCGCGGGGATCTTTCCGAGTCCGCAACCGCCCGTCGGGTACGGCCACGCCCATTGACCGTTTATTGGAATCCGGCCAAGCGGCCCCCACCCGCCAACCGGCCAGGCTGTACCGGCCGTAGCCCATTCATTCGATGTAGCGGATCCAAGCATCAACTCGTGGGTGCGAACGGAGTGACATTCTTCTCGGTACCGACGCTTGGAGTCGGTAGTTGGCGGGAAAAATTCAAAACCCGTGATTCGGTGACGATTGCCGAAACGGGTCGGTCGTGCTTGTCCGTGGGAATTCGGTCGAAAATCTGGCATTCAAACGCCAATGCCACAACCGGCGTTTCAGGTCGGAGGCGAGTCAAAAAGCGGTCGTAATACCCTTTGCCTCGGCCCAGCCGGTTGCCCGCTTCGTCGAACGCCAAGCCCGGCAGGAGCACGAAATCGAGCGATTCCGGCGGAACCCGGCGATTCGGCTCGGCTCGGACCGCCGCAGCGGGTTCCGGAATACCAAAAACGCCCGACTCCAAATCGTTCGGCGAGAAAATCCGCCAGGCTTGGATCTCGTCTCCGTGGCAGAATGGGACGGCCAGCGGAACTTTGCCGTAAGCTCCGAGCCGGGTCCAGACGAAGGCCGCCGTTTGAACCTCGTTTCCGAAGTCCATGTAAATCATACAGTTACCGCTGGAAAGACGCTCGGAAATGGCAAAATCCCGGTCGAGTCGGTCCCAAATCCGACGGCTCCACCCGGCCTTGTATGCGGCATTGTCCCGCAGACGGATTCGAGCCCACGTACGAAAAGTCGATTTGTCAAAGGCGTTTGATGTCATGTCTCCAGCGTATAAAAATTTTCGTTTTCCGGCAAGGAGTCGCCCCCTTGATGAAATGAAAAAATGGAGTAGACTTAGTCGTTCTTTCAATTTGGAAAAAGAATCCCCCGAGCAGCGTCCGGGACATTGATACGGGACTGACAGACCGCAAATCATTTAAGAGGAAAGAGTTATGGCCAGGTTTTCGAAGAAGTCGAAGTTCAAGCAGCGTAAACGTGCCAAGGCGAAGGTTCGCGGTAAACGGAAGGATCCGCTCATGGTCAACGGTCAGCGGCCTCGTCCGATGTTCGTCGACTACAAGGACATTGAGCTTTTGAAGAAACTGACCAGCCGCCAAGGCAAGATTATCAGCCGCCGTAAGACCGGTTGTTCCGCTGCCAGCCAACACGCAGTAGCCGCCGCGATTAAGCGAGCACGATTCATGGCCTTGCTTCCCTACGTTGCCGACTGATCCATGGTCTGACGTCCGGAAGAAAGCCGAATTCGGGCGAAAGGGCGAAAGAGTGTTGCCTGACACTTTTTCGTGCTTTCGCCCTTTTTGCGTTCCCCGGCAAAACGAGTACGCCGTTGAACGGCATCACCAACCCTTAACTCACAATACCGCCATGCAGATGGACAGAGCGATGGAAAAAGCAGACGTGCTGATCGAAGCCATGAAATGGATTCGGCAGCATCGCGGTAAGATCACGGTCATTAAAATGGGCGGCAGTCTCATGGAAGACGAAACCGCAATGACGCATCTGCTGCTGGATATTGTCTTTATGGAATCCGTCGGCATGAAACCCGTGGTGGTTCACGGCGGCGGTGCGGCCATCAGCAAGGCCATGAGCGATGCCGGACTGGAACCCCGTTTCGTTCAGGGACGACGATATACCGACCAGGCTTCGCTGGAAATCGTGAAACGGGTTCTCGGCAAGGACATCAGCGGTCACCTTGCGAACCGGATCGAAAACGAATTTGAAGGCCAGGCGAAACCGCTGAGCGTGTGTTTCGACACAAATGTTCTTTACGGCGAGAAGCTGATGCTCCGGGACGAAAAAGACAATCCGATCGACATGGGGTACGTCGGGACCGTCACCCGGGTGGATGTCGAACCGATCAAGCGGCTCTGCGACAACTGGATTGTACCGATCATCCCGTCGATTGCCTTGGTGGATGATGGCAGCGGCCAAGCTCTCAACGTGAACGCCGACACGGCGGCCACGGCCGTGGCCAAGGAACTCCACGCGGAAAAGCTCGTCTACGTCAGCGAGGTCAACGGCGTGCGAACGGACCCGAACGACCCGGACTCGATGATCGACTCGATCACGGCGGAAAAAGCGAGGGAAATGCTGGCCTCGGGCTCGATTGTCGGCGGTATGATCCCGAAAATCCAGGCTTGCCTCGAAACGCTGGAGCGCGGCGTCCAGAAGATCCACATCATCAACGGTCGATTGCGTCACTCGCTGCTGCTGGAAATCTTCACCAGCATGGGCGTGGGTACGGAAATCACCAACGAATAACCCGCTAAGC
>JBEBTM010000513.1:0-3209 GCA_040393745.1 Thermogutta terrifontis
AAAACGTTCGTCGTTCGGGGCACGTTGCCGTTAATAATCACGGTAATCCGGGCGGACAACCCTACTGTCAAAATCCAATGCAAACCGTAAATCGGCGGCGATCCGAAGCGACTCTATCTGCTTTCGGTCGTTTATGAAAACCCCACCCAAGGCATCGGAGCTCCCAAGGATGACAGGATGTTGACCACGGTGACTATCGAAACGGACAACCCCGAAATCATCCCGTCTTTCCGGGCCATCGCGGTTGTCAATGCATCCGCGGAACTTTCCGAGAATTGACAAACGCCGGGAAAAGCGGACAATGACATTTTTGTCAACCGAATTTCCCACTGTTAAACCGGCGTCCCGGACACCGGCTCCGTCAATCATGATTCTCTCCATCCTCAAAGACCGCTTTGCCGCCGCCCTCAAAGACTACTCCGATTCCGTCGACCAATACACCGATTTCATCCGGCCCGCCCAGGACGCCAAATTCGGCGATTTTCAAGCCAACATGGCCATGCCGCTAGCCAAGAAACTCGGCAAACCGCCCCGGGATGTCGCCGCGGAAATCGTTGCCCGGCTCGACATCGCGGACATCTGCACCGAACCGGAAATCGCGGGTCCCGGTTTCATCAACCTCCGTTTGCGGGAAACGTTCCTGACAACCCTGACCCGACGGGCCCTGGCTGACACAGATCGGCTCGGCGTTGCGGAGGTTCCTGAAAACGAACGGAAAACCATCATTGTCGACTATTCCGGCCCCAACGTCGCCAAGCCCATGCACGTCGGCCATCTCCGCTCCACGGTCATCGGCGGCACGCTGGTCCGGATGCTGCGATTTCAAGGCCACCGTGTCATCAGCGACAATCACCTCGGCGACTGGGGTACGCAGTTCGGCATGATCATTTACGGCTACCGGAATTTTCTGGACGAAAAATCCTACAAGGAAAAACCCGTCGAAGAATTGAGTCGGGTCTACCGAATCGTCCGCCGGAAAGTCGACGAACCCGACAAAGACGTCGCCGCGGCCGTGTTGGCCGAAACCGCGAAACTCCACCAGGGCGACGAGGACAATCTCCGCATCTGGCGCGAAGTTCTGCCTCATTCCATGGACGAAATCAACCGCGTTTACAACCGCCTTGGAGTTTCGTTCGATTACACGCTCGGTGAAAGCTTTTATCATCCCATGCTCGCCGGGGTCGTCGAAGAATGCCTGCAAAAGGGAATCGCCCGAGAAACCGACGGCGCCGTGGGAATCTTTTTCGACGGCGACGAAGTCCCCATGCTCATCCGCAAGAAAGACGGAGCTTTTCTGTACGGAACCACCGACATCGCCACGGTCGAGTACCGCATGAAGGAATTCAAACCCGACGCGATTTATTACCTCACCGATTTCCGGCAAGCGCTGCATTTCGAGCATCTTTTCAAGGCCGTCCGACTCCTTGGCGTGGAAGACGTCGAACTTCGGCACATCAAGTTCGGTACCGTCCTCGGCGAAGACGGTAAGCCGTTCAAGACCCGGAGCGGCGACACCGTGGGCCTCGAAGGACTTTTAGACGAAGCCGAAAGCCGGGCTTTCGAAATCATCGACGCGAACGACCGTAGTGAACTTCTCGCGGCCGAACGAAAAGAAATCGCTCGCCGCGTGGGACTCGGGGCGATCATTTACGCCGACTTGTCCCAAAACAGGGAAAGCGATTACGTTTTCAGCTACGATAAAATGCTCGCCATGAACGGCAACACGGCAACGTACATGCAATACGCCGTGGCCCGGGTCCGGAGCATCTTTTCACGCGGCGAAATCGACGCTGCCGATATTCGCAAACAGGTCGACATGCTCAAGCTGGACGCCCCGGTCGAGCGTGCGTTGGCTTTGGAATTGCTCAAATTCGGCGAGTCGGTCGATTTTGCGTTGCGCGATTGCCGGCCGAACCTTTTGACGTCGTACTTGTTCGAGCTGGCAAACCGTTATTCAAACTTTTTCGAACAGTGCCCGGTGCTGAAAGCGGACACGCCCGAACAGCGTACGAGCCGCCTTTTGCTCTGTGATTTAACGGCAAGAACCCTGGAAAAGGGCCTCGAACTGCTGGGCATTGAAACCGTTGAGCGTATGTGATCCGTTCCCGTCCCCCCGAACGCCGGCGTCTTGGATGCCGGGCTAAACAACGAGGAAACCATGAACATCCTGACCCGCGGCGCGATTTGCGCACTTCTGATGCTTTTCTTGAACGCCGGCTTCGCTTTCGCCCAAGAAAAGACCGTATTCTCCTTTTCGGGCCGACAGGGTTACCAGGAACCCTGGAAGGAAAACGCCACCGATTTCGATTGCCGGGCCTGGTATCCAATCCTCTATCCGGGCGAGTATGAACTCTCTCTCGAAACGAATTCGGACCAAATCGGGAAGCCTGTGACGGTAACGCTGACTTCGCCCGAAAATGATGAAATTGGAAAACGTGCCATCGAGACATCTTTTGGCAAACCCGACACGCCTTTCTTTCGTTTTACCGTTGAAAAGAAAGCGTATTACCGAATCGCCGTTTCCCCGGAAAATGCCCGACCGACCCTTGTTCTCAAAGCCGTTTCCGGCGAAAACGCCAAGGCGGTCATCCCCGAATATCTTTCTTCGCCCTCGGTCCACCTCCGGCCCGATGCGGGCGACAATGTCCGGCGCGACTACGATTGGTACTACGCCGAAGTCCGGGTGCCCGAAGGATTCGACCCGATGTACACTTATTGGTGCGCCATCGGTTTCAACCGGGGTTATTTCGGCATCCAAGTGAATTCGGCCACCGAGCGCCGCGTGCTTT
Organism: Thermogutta terrifontis; assembly: GCA_040393745.1. Taxonomy (GTDB): domain Bacteria; phylum Planctomycetota; class Planctomycetia; order Pirellulales; family Thermoguttaceae; genus WRKP01. The sequence goes on from JBEBTM010000513.1 coordinate 2,790, forward strand.
TCTCCATCTGGGACAGTTCAAACGAAGCCGTGGATCGGGCCAAAGTGCCCGACGAGGACCGCGTCTTTCTCATCGACAAACAGGAAGGCATCCACGGCGGCAGTTTCGGCAACGAAGGTACCGGCGGCCAGACGTTTTGGCGTTACCCTTGGAAGACGGGCGATTTGATCAGGTTTGTCGTGAACGTCCGTCACCTGCCCGGCGAGTTCGCTCTCTATTCGGCTTGGTTCATGGACAAGGAAGACGAAGGCTGGAAATACATGGCCACATGGCGGGCTCCCCGGGAAAAACGCTACCTCACGGGCTTCTATTCCTTCCTCGAAAACTTCGGCAACCGCAACGGCCAGGAAACACGCAAGGGATATTACGGCAATTACTGGGCTCGGGAAGTCGACGGCGATTGGGTCGAACTTCCCAAGG
>JBEBTM010000514.1:0-3202 GCA_040393745.1 Thermogutta terrifontis
GCCCGGGAATTCCACCATCCGTCGGGATGCCAGGCCGTACCGAACTTTCCGTTGCGCGGTGGCAGCCATTCAAAGAGCGATTCCCGCCTTTCCGTAAGCGTGTAATCGTCGCCAGGCCCGAAACAACAGAGACCGAGATGGAAAAACGCGTTGCCTTCGGGATCGACGAGGAACCAGCGGTCCGCCGGTTTTTCGACATGGAAGAAACCCGTCTTTTTCAGTTGCAACGTTTTTCCCGTACCGTCGAATCCGCCGTAAACATCGATGTTCGGTTTCTTCGGAAACAAGGCGTAATATTCCTTGTCGGCTTCGATGTCGGCACGGAGTTCGTCTTCGGAGGAAATCTTGCCGGGAAAATTTCGCACAAAATCCTGGCCGAAACGATCGACCATTTTCGCAGCCTTTTTTCCGGCATCCGTGGACGGAGCGAATCGCAATTCCGTAACGGCGTGATCCTTGTTGTAGGGGAACATGAACCAAACGTGGAAGATGGCCCAATTCCACTCGCGGTTGTCTTGGAGCTGAAAATAGGCTCCCGGCTGTAAGCCGGACAGCGTGAGCGCCGCACCGTCGGGGGCGGTGAGTGTCATGGTTTGCGTATTGCCTTGGTAAAGCATGGGCCCCGTCGGTTTTTCCATGGGAAAGGGTTTCGGCTCCTGCCCGGCCAAGCTATAGAGCCCGCCTTCGTTGATCGCAAAGGGGATGTCGCAGGACATCCGGAAAGACGCCAGATTCGGCGGTGGATTTTTCACGGCCATTTCGATAAGCCAGCCGTCTTTCTTGGTAAAATGCAATTCAACGCCGCCTTCGTACTTCACCACGGAACCGCGACCGTCAGCAGCCACGGACCGATCGAAGATCTTTGCAATTTCCTTTTGTGAAGCGTCCTGAAGTTTTGGATACTCGAAGAGCAGATCGTCCAAACCTTGCAGGGGAAATTTGATCCCCTCGGGCGTCAAAGTCGGTTCAGCGGCGAAAAGTGACGCAGTGCCAAGAAAAACGAGAACGAAAACGGAGGCAAAGGTTTTTGGCATGATTTCGTTTTGGATCGCGGACGATGACCGTGGTTTTTCGGGAAGAATCCAACGTCCCCATGTTTTACCGGAGAGCCTTGACTTATGCAAGAGTCGCACGCGAGAATCGCCGCGGACACAAAAAAACGCCGCAGAAATGCGACGTTTTTCATGAGACGGTGAGGCCGGAGACCGGCTCATTTCAGCGGTTTTGTAGTTCCTTGCGTTCGCGGATGATCGTTTCCTGAATCGCAGTGGGAACCCGTTTGTATTTGAGAAATTCCATCGTGAAGGTGCCCTGACCTTGCGTCATGCTACGGAGCGTGGTGGAGTAACCGAAGGTTTCGGCCAGCGGAATTTCACCTTCGATCCGGCAACTCGCTCCGATTGTTTCCGCGACGTTAATAAGTCCGCGACGCGAGTTCAAATCGCCGACCACGTTGCCCTGGAACTGGCTCGGACACTCAATTTCCAGACGCATGATCGGTTCGAGCAACGTAGGCTTCATCCGGGTAAAGTTTTCCCGCAAGGCCGTTTGGGCGCAGATGCGGAACGCCAGGTCCGAGCTGTCGACCGCATGGAAGGAGCCGTAGTCAACCAAAATGCTCAAACCCACGACGGGGAAGCCGGCCACGGGGCCCTTTTCCAGCGAGCTGCGAAAACCCTTCTCAATGGCCGGTATGTAATTCGATGGAATCACGCCGCCGACGATTTTGTCTTCGAAAATAAAGTTTTCGCCGCTTTCATCATCTTCGGGAATCGGGGCCATTTTACCGCAAATGTGGGCAAATTGACCGCTACCGCCGGATTGCTTTTTGTGTCGGGTCTCGAATTCAATCGGAGCCGTCGGCGCCTCCCGGTAATTCACCTTCGGCGGCGACGTTTCCACATCGACTTTGTATTCCCGGCGAATTCGTTCGACGTAAACGTCCAAATGCAATTCGCCCATGCCGGCCATGAGGGTTTCGCCGCTTTCGGGATCGGTGGAAATCGAAAGCGTTGGATCTTCTTTCCGGAAACGGTACAGAGCCTTGCTCAAGCGGTCGGCGTCCTTGGTCGCCTTGGATCGAATCGCGATCTGGATGACCGGTTCGGGCACATACATCGATTCAAGCGTGCAATAATTCTTTTCGGACGAAAACGTGTCACCGCTGGAGCAATCGATGCCGATGACCGCAACGATATCGCCCGCCGCAGCCGTTTCCACTTCTTCCCGACTCTCAGCGTGCATGCGAAAAATCCGACTGATTCGTTGCTTTTCGGCCGTGCGCTGGTTGAAATAGCTGTCACCCTTGACAAGCGAACCCTGGTAAACCCGCATGAAGGTGAGCGTTCCGTAGGGATCATCGATGAGATTGAACGCCATCGCAACAGTGGGGGCTTGCGGATCCGGCGTAATCGGAAGAGTCGAATCCGGCGAGTCGTCTATCTGGTCTGCTCCGTATTTCCAGGCAAAATTGTCGTTGTCCAGCGGCGAGGGCAAATATCGACAGATAGCGTCCAAAAGCGGCTGGACACCTTTGTTTTTGTATGCCGTGGCCAGGAAAACCGGCGTAAGTTGCCGGGACCAAACGGCGGAACGAACAACGCGGTGGATCAGCTCCGTATCCGGTTCGGCCTCCTCAAGCAATATTTCCATGAGGTCGTCGCTAAACATGGCCAGCGATTCGAGCAAATGATGCCGGGCCGCCTTGGCTTCCTCAAGAAGGCCGGCCGGAATTTCTTCGTAACGCAACTTTTCACCTTGGGAACCGTCGAAGTAAATCGCCTTCATGTCGACGAGATCGACTACTCCTTCGAATCTAACCTCCTTGCCAATAGGGATTTGCATCAAAACCGCATCGCAGTCGAGTTTTTCCTTGAGCTGCTTGACGACACGAACGGGATCGGCGCCCACACGGTCCATTTTATTGATCAGCGCCAAACGGGGAATCTGATAACGATGCATCTGCCGATCAATCGTGATCGATTGCGCCTGGACGCCGCCGACGGAGCAGAGAACAAGCACGGCTCCATCAAGGACCCGGAGGCTGCGCTCGACTTCAACGGTGAAGTCGACGTGGCCGGGTGTATCGATCAGGTTGATGAAATTGTCGTTCCACCGGACACTCGTGGCGGCGCTGGCGATCGTAATGCCGCGTTCCTGCTCAAGTTCCATGTGGTCCATGGTCGCACTGCCGTTGTGGGTT
>JBEBTM010000515.1:0-3185 GCA_040393745.1 Thermogutta terrifontis
AGAGCAACGGGGCTCCGGAGTGCCAAGCATTCCGGAGCCCCGCTCCGTTCCGGCGGACAGGCTCGTTTCGGTCACGGCGGTATGCCGTAACTGGTACGCTGTGAGAGGCGTTTGACGTCGGGCGGCATCGAAAACCCTCTTTTCCTCAATCGTCTCTCTCGGCCCGCCGCTGGCCGCAGATCATGGCAACTGCGTCGTTTTCGGCGTCATCATGATTTGCATATCGCAGAATATTTTTTTGAACTCGAATTGATTTTTTTTCCACACAAACTATACTGGACGGGTTGTTGCGCGGCGAATGTGTCCCGTGCCCGGTTTTCCGTATTCTGAAGGATGGTGCTTTGAAAAACGAAGAAAATGTTCTTCTGTCGGCCAATGTCCTCGTGGTTGACGATGATCCCGCCATGCTGCGGCTTTTGACGCACCTCCTGGAGCAAGGCGGACATCGCGTCCGAACGGCCTGTGACGGTAATCAGTGCCTGCAAATGATCCTCCAGGATTGTCCGGACGTTCTGATTACGGACTGGATGATGCCGGGGCTCGACGGTTTGGAACTCTGTCGACGAGTGCGGCAGCTTCACAGCCGAAAGGTTTTGCCGCACTATACTTACATTCTTATGCTCACCGCCCAGTCGGGGAAAAACTTCTTCATCGAAGGGCTCGAAGCAGGGGCGGATGACTTTGTCGAAAAGTCAGCGGAGAGCCTCACGGATCTGCGCATCGAAATCAAAGCCCGGCTCAAGGCGGCCCTGCGGACCCGGAAACTGGAGGTCGACCTCGAATTTGCGGCTAAATACGATTCACTGACCCGGCTGCTCAATCGGGTGACTTTTTTCGAGCTCGCACAGGTCATTTGGGACCGTTCGATCCGGAACAAATTTCCGCTGTCGACGGTCATGTTCGATTGCGACTTTTTCAAGCGGATTAACGACATCCACGGGCATTTAGCAGGCGACGCCGTTCTTCGGGAAATGGCGTCGATCCTCAAGGGATTTTCTCGATCTTCCGACCTGATTTGCCGTTACGGCGGTGAAGAATTTTGCGTCCTCCTGCCCGGTTGCAATGAAAAGACGGCTTGGAACTGGGCCGAACGAATACGACTCCAGTTCGAAACCACGCCGATCCGGCACGGCAATTTCCAGATTGGCATTACCGTCAGTTTCGGTATCGCCGAGCGGCTGGACGACACTTCGTTCCTCGATCAACTGATCGAACAGGCGGACCAGGCGCTGTTGTTTGCCAAAGAGTCGGGCCGGAACCGATGCGTTCGATATTCGGAAACCGTTGCAAGCGAAAGTGATCTGTCGAAACGCTCCTCGGAAATCAGCGATCTTTTCCTCGGGATGACGGCAGGCGACGTCATGATGCCGTTCACCTTGACGATCAGCCCGCAGGAGACGGTTTCTTCGGTTGTTGACTTCTTCCTCAAGACACGAATCGAATCCATGCCCGTCGTCGACGATAACGGACATCTTGTCGGCATGGTTTCCGAAAAGAATTTTATCCCGCTCATCGGAAATATCGCCCGGTGGCAGGAGCCGATCGGCGATCTTGTTACGCCGAATGTCATTAGTTATCCGGTCGAGACGCCGCTTCGGGTCGTTTATGATTTCCTCTGCCGCGTTTCCGCCCGTCAAATCCTGTTGGTCCAGGACAATGTGCCCGTGGGATACCTCAATCGGACTCCTTTGCTCCGCTGGCTGCGAAACCGTTGGGCGACGCGATCGGGGAATTTTGACAAGATCGTTCCCATCACCACGGCCCGCGACACGTTGTTACAGAATTTCAAAGAAGCTGTGGAGCAACTCCAGCAGGAGTTGGGCGGCCTGAGTGAATCCATCACGGTTGACCGGCAGAAAGAATCTTGGGCGATTGACCGCGACCGCCTTGTTTCGCTGATTTCTCAAAGTCAGGATGTCATGGATCAGGTGCTGAAATACAGCTCTTCTCTGCCGGAAGACCGATCGGGCTTCTTTTCGCATCGCGGATTTGTGTGACGGAAGATTCTCAAACCGTAACAATCGTTAAAGAGTGCCGATTTTTTGTGTTTTTGACGGTTTGCGCATTTTTCCCATCGCATGGCAAGCAATCGTTTGCTAGAATGGACTGTCGTTTTCCGTCCTATTTTGCACGCACACCACTTCTGATTTCATGCGTACGTTGCTTTCATCCGTTTGTCTGGCCCTTTGCTGTTTTATGCCCATCGCCGGTTTTTCAAGTGAAACAGAGCTGGCCGCTGTCAAATATCCCCTTGCATTGCAGGGCGTTAAGCCGAATCGCCTGGATAATCCGCCGTCCCGGGAGAAAATCCTCGAAGCAATCGGACGCGGTGCAAACTTCCTGATTGAGCGGCAGAATCCCAATGGCTCTTGGGGGTCCGCCCGGCAGACGAAGGAACTGAACATTTACGCGCCGGGTTCCTCGCACGACGGCTTTCGGGCCGGTACGACCGCGCTGGGACTTTCGGCCCTGTTGGAAATTGAGGCGGCCACGAAACGGCAGGAAAATCCGCTGAGCTTGGATGAACTCGACGTTGACCGGGATAAATTCGAATGGGCGATTGAGCGGGCCGAATGGTGGACCCGGGACCATCTGCCCAAGCTTCGACGTTCGGCCGACGATTGCCTTTATAATGTCTGGGGGCACGCTTACGGCATTCATTCGCTGGTCCGGATGCTGGACCGCTATCCCGAAGATACGGAGCGATGTGACTGGATTCGGGAGCTTATTCGCGGCCAGGTGGACATGCTTCGCCGATTCGAAACGATTTACGGCGGTTGGTTTTACTACGATGATAATATGACGGCCAAACCGTCGGACACCACGGCCAGTTTCGTTTCCGCCACGGGCTTGTTCGCTCTGAAAGAAGCGTAACGGCACGGCATTGAAATTCCGCAAAAGCTGATCGACAAGACCATGGCGTCGATGCGTCGGCAGAGGCTGCCCGACTTCGCATACCTTTACGGGGAATATCTGAAGAACACGCCGCGACGGGACATCAACCTGCCGGCCGGTAGTCTGGGGCGGTCGCAGGCGTGCAATCTGGCCATGAAATGGTGGGGCGACGAAGACGTGACGGACGACATTCTCAAAAACTGGCTGGACCGTCTTTATGCCCGCAACGGTTGGCTCGACGTGGGTCGGAAGCGTCCGAGGCCGCACGAATCATTCTTTGCCATTGCAGG
>JBEBTM010000516.1:0-3182 GCA_040393745.1 Thermogutta terrifontis
TTTGGCCGACGTTCTCGTCGGTGCCGACACGGAAAAAATCCGGCAATTCCGGCACAATGAACTGCCGACCTACGGCGTGGGCAAAGATCGTTCGAAGCAGTATTGGCGGGCCGTGATCGACGCACTGCTCGGGAAACGGATTCTTGTCGTGGACGATCCGGCCCGACCCGTACCCGGGTTGACCGACGCGGCATGGCGCATCCTCCGGGGACAAGAGCAATTCCAGATGCTCGAATACCAGGAAAAGAAGACGAAATCGGAAAGTCGGAGCCGGCTTGAAACGTCGAAGTCACGCGATTTCAAGGATGAACCCTTTTCGGAGTTATTGTTCCAGGAACTCCGCGAATTGCGTGCTGAAATTGCGAGGCAGGGAAATATTCCGCCGTACATCATCTTTTCCGACCGTTCGTTACACGACATGGCGAGGCAATTCCCCCGGACGGAAGACGAATTTTTGAGCATAAACGGCGTGGGCCGACACAAGTCGGAAACCTACGGCTCTCGTTTTCGTGCGATTGTTGTCGATTTTTGCAATCGACATCCCGAGGAGGTCGGAAAATACAGTGCCGGTGTGCCTCCGCAAAGTTCGGCGCCGTCCCGGCCCGTTTCTGCTCAGGATCCCACGCAAATTGAAACGTATCGCCTGCTCCAACAAGGGTTGTCCCCCGCCGAAATTGCCCGGACACGGAATTTAAAGCTTGGAACGATCCTGGCTCACATGGAAAAACTGCTTGAGGTCGGCTTCGAAATCGCGATGGACAGCTACTTCACGCCAGACCGGCTCGAAACGATCCGCACCTGGTTCGAATCGACGAGCACCGACGGCCTCTGGCGATTGGGGCCCGCCGTGGAGGCGTCCCAAGGCGGCATGGATTATGACGAAGCGAAACTGGCGAGGCTTGTTCTCATGCAAAAGACGAAGTGAATCAAGCCCCGTGATACGAACCGCAGACCGTGACCGGAAAGGGATCGGCGAAAAAAACCGTGATTCCGAGCATGAGTAACACGGGGCGCGACTTCTATTTTACGGCTTGTTTTTCACCGTCGTCCGGCGGTCTTGTTTTCGTTGCGAAAACATCGCGTTCCTTCATCGCTTCGTCGATGAATTCCTTGAGCTCGACATCGCCTTCCCACTCGCGATTTTCGATGACCGCTTTCAGTTCCTCCGACTCGATGATTTCCTTTTCGAGTAGTCGATCCGTAAGTCGACGGAGGATATCCCCCTTCGAGAGCAACAGTCCCCGGGTCTTGTCGAAAAGTCCATCGATGATGCCCCGGATAGCCTGGTCGATTTCCCAAGCCGTCTTTTCACTGTGCGACCGGGCTGCGGGAAAGCTATCGCCGAGGAAGTTGGCCCGGGTATTCTCGCGGAAGGTAACCCGGCCCAGTGCGCTCATGCCGAAGTCCATGACCATGCCCCGGGCAATGTCCGTGGCTCGCTCCAAGTCGTTTTGCGCGCCCGTGGAAACGTCCTCGAATTCCATTTCTTCGGCAATGGTTCCGGCCAAGAGTGTTTGAATGCGGGCTTCGAGCTCTTTTTTCGTCATCAAATACCGATCTTCCTCGGGTCTTTGAAGCGTGTACCCCAGGGCTGCCATGCCGCGCGGAATAATCGAGACTTTATGGACCTTGTCCGATTCCGGTGTGAAATACGCCACCAACGCATGACCGCATTCATGGACCGCGATCCGTTTCTTTTCCTCGGGCCGAATGACACGCTGTTTCTTTTGCAGACCCGTGGTGACCCGCTCGACGCCTTCGTTAAATTCTTCCATGGTCACCGTACTTTTCCCGGCCCGAGCGGCGAGCAAGGCGGCTTCGTTGATCAGGGCGGCCAAATCGGCACCGACGAACCCGGGCGTGATCGACGCGATTTCCTTCAAATTGATTGATGGGTCCAGTTTCACATTCTTGGCATGAACTTTCAAAATCGCTTCCCGACCGAGCAAATCGGGACGGTCTACCAACACCTGCCGATCGAAGCGGCCCGGCCGAAGCAGCGCGGCATCCAGGATTTCCGGCCGATTTGTCGCGGCCATGACGATCAAACCCGCGTTTGTGTCGAAGCCATCCATCTCGACAAGCAGGGCGTTGAGCGTCTGATTCCGTTCGTCGTGACTGCCCACAGGGCTGCTGTCCCGGGTCTTTCCCAAGGCGTCGAGTTCATCGATGAAAATAATACAGCGGTTGTACCTTGCGGCCTGCTCGAAAAGATCCCGGACCCGTGCGGCACCGACCCCAACGTAAAGTTCGACGAAGTCGGAACCGGAAAGGCTGAAAAACGGTACGTTCGCTTCACCGGCCACGGCTTTGGCCAGAATTGTTTTACCCGTTCCCGGAGGCCCGACCAGGAGCACGCCACGCGGAATTCGGCCGCCGAGGGCTTGGAATTTTTCCGGCGTTTTGAGGAATTCGACGATTTCCTTGAGTTCATCGACCGCCTCGTCCACACCGGCGACGTCATCGAAGGTGATCGTGATTTCCTCTTGCGGAACTAATCGGCCCCGGCTCCGGCTGAACGCCATGGCACCGGATCCACCCATGCTGCGAACCAGAAAAATCAGGAGAAACACTGAAAAAACAACCACGATCAGCCAGAGTCCGTTTTCCCGGAAAAAGCTGTACCCTTCACTACGGAAAGTGAATCCGCTCTTTTCAAGTCGTTTCAGGAGCTCGCCGCCATCGTCGGCAAAACCTTTTCGGCCGCAAAAGACGATGAAATTTTTAACCGGCTTTTGCGGTTTATCCGAACCGGATGACGAAAGAACCTCACGAGTGACCGTGGCCCGAATGTCATAATCGCCGACGATGATATTGCTCAGGTGGGAGTATTTGACGCTACGTTTGTTGGTCCCCTGGCCTTCCTCGACGATCACGAAAGCTTCGGCGTTGCTTTCCGCCGGTCCCTTGTCGATCAATTCCATCAGCTTGTTATAGGGAATTTCGGGGCGACCGGACATGAAAAGGAGTACGACCAGCAAAGCGGTCCCGAAAAGAAAGAGGGCGAACAGAAGCGTCGTCGAATTGCCCTCTTTCGAGGGCGTCGATTTACCATTCGAACCATCCGGGCGATTGTCGTCTTTGTTTTCCGGTTCGCTTTTTTTCGATTCCGGCTGCTCGGAGTCGGACTTGGGATCGGAGTCTTTCAAGGGCATGACAATATGTTATAAACGTTGATATCG
>JBEBTM010000517.1:0-3178 GCA_040393745.1 Thermogutta terrifontis
CATTGTGGTCGTTTAGGTCCCGAAAGTCAATTCTTTGCCACGCGAAAAACCGTCGCCCCGTTGTTTTTTTCCGGGCTTTTTATAAAATGTAGGGACCGAACCGGTTTTCGCCGGACACCGCCCGAAAAGTCCCTTTTACCCGACCGACCACCATGTCCGATTCCGCCCCTGCCACCGCCCCCCGGACCATGTTCCGGAAAATTTGGGACGCCCACGTCGTCGACCAAACCGACGACGGCAATACGCTTCTCTACATCGACTTGCAGCTTGTCCACGAAGTCACCTCGCCCCAGGCGTTCGAAGGACTCCGCCTTGCCGGCCGGAAAGTCCGGCGGCCGAACAAGACCTTCGCCGTCCAGGATCACAACGTCCCTACGGTCGACCGGACATTGCCCATTTTCGATCCCGTCGCCAAAACACAAATCGAAACGCTCCAGAAAAACTGCCGCCAGTTCGGCATTAAGCTGTATGACATTCTCGACCCGAACCAGGGCGTGGTCCATGTCGTCGGACCCGAACGCGGTTTGACCCAGCCGGGCATGACCATCGTTTGCGGCGACAGCCACACGGCCACCCACGGCGCCTTCGGGGCCCTGGCGTTCGGCATCGGGACCAGCGAAGTCGAACACGTTCTGGCCACACAAACGCTTTGGCAGAGAATGCCGAAAACCTTCCGGATTCATGGTGAAAACGCTCTGCCGCGAGGTTGCACGGCCAAGGATTTGATCCTGTACATCATCGGTCGGCTCGGCACCGCCGGCGGTGCGGGCTACGCCGTCGAATTCACCGGCCAGCCGTTCGTCCAGCTTTCGATGGAAGGCCGAATGACGGTCTGCAACATGGCCATTGAAATGGGAGCCCGGTCGGGCATGATCGCGCCGGACCAGAAAACTTTCGATTATTTGCTCGGCAAGGAATTCGCGCCGGACCGCAACTTCTGGGATACGGCCATGAAGGAATGGAAAAAACTGCCGACCGATGCCGGCGCGACATATGATACGGCCTGGTCTTTCGACGCCGGAATGGTCGAGCCCATGGTCACCTGGGGCACGAATCCGGCTCAGGTTGCGCCCGTCACGGGCAAAATTCCCGAGTTGGATTCCTACAAGGACGAAAACGATCGCAAAATGGCCGAAGCCGCGCTGAAGTACATGGACCTCAAGCCGGGCATGCCGATTAAGGATATCAAGATCCAACGGGTCTTCATCGGCTCCTGCACGAACGGACGGATCGAGGACTTACGTGCCGCCGCGGCCGTGGTCAAGGGAAAACGCATTGCCGCGGGCGTTCGGGGTATGGTTGTGCCGGGCAGCGGACCGGTCAAGCGGGAAGCGGAGGCGGAAGGCTTGCACCAAACGTTCATTTCGGCCGGTTTCGAATGGCGCGAACCGGGCTGTTCGATGTGCCTGGCGATGAATCCGGACCAGCTCAAGCCGGGCGAACACTGTGCGGCAACGAGCAATCGGAACTTCGAGGGCCGGCAAGGCAAGGACGGCCGAACGCACTTGGTGAGCCCCGCCATGGCCGCCGCCGCGGGAATCGCCGGTCATTTCGTCGATGTCCGGGAACTGTAGTTTAACCGCCGAGGTCGAATTCGTACCAGACAAGATGGCTTGGCAAGCCGAAGAAAAGCCAAAAGATGACCGGGCGGCTCGACGAATATTTTCCATTATCCATTTTCAATTTTCCATTCACCGAAAATGCAAGCATTCACCAAACACACCGGCCTGGTCGTGCCCATGGACCGTAGCGACGTCGATACCGATCAGCTCATGCCCAAGCAATTTCTAAAACGGATCGAACGCACCGGGTTCGGGCAATTCCTGTTCTACGATTGGCGTTACCTGGACGGTAAAATGACGCCCAATCCCGAGTTCGAACTGAACAAACCGGAATACAAGGGCGCAACGATTTTACTCACTCGCAAAAATTTCGGCTGCGGTTCCTCCCGGGAGCATGCCCCTTGGGGATTGGCCGACTACGGGTTCCGGGTCATTATCGCGTCGAGCTTCGCCGATATTTTCTATAATAATTCGTTCAAAAACGGCATACTGTTGATCAAACTGTCCGAGAAAACGATCGAGGAACTCTTCCAGCGGGAAGCGGCGAACCGTCCTTGGAATCCGACCGTCGATTTGGTGAACAACGTCATCACCGACGACAAAGGTTTGTCGATCCCCTTCGAACTCGATCCGACCCGGCGACACAATCTCCTTCACGGCCTCGACGACATCGGCATCACCCTCCAACGAGAGGACAAAGTCGCCGCGTACGAAAATTCGCACGGAATCATTTAAGCACCGGTTCATTCGCAAGCGGAACGATCGTTTACCCATTCGAACCACATTTCACGTCAACAACCATGATTATCGGCGTTCCCAAGGAAATTAAAGTACATGAATACCGCGTCGCCCTGTTGCCGTTCGGCGCCGAGGCGTTGATCCAGGCCGGTCACACCGTGCTCGTCGAGAAAGAGGCCGGCGCTGAGGCGGGGATCGCCGACGAGGATTACGCGCGATTCGGCGCGGAAATAGTCGACACGCCCGAGGAAATCTTTGCCCGGTGCGACATGATTCTCAAGGTCAAGGAACCTCAACCCGGCGAGATCAAAATGCTGCGTGCCGGGCAAATCGTGTTCACTTATTTTCACTTCGCCGCAGATCGAACTCTCACCGAAAGCGTGCGTGATTCGAACTGCATTGCCATGGCTTACGAAACCCTGACGGACCGCAAGGGCACATTACCGCTGCTCACGCCGATGAGCGAGATCGCGGGCCGGATGAGCGTGCAACAGGGAGCGATTTTTCTCGAAAAGGCCCACGGGGGCCGCGGCGTTCTTTTGGGCGGCATTCCCGGAGTGCAGCCGGCCCGGGTACTCGTGCTCGGCGGCGGGGTGGTCGGAACCAACGCGGCGAAAATGGCCGCCGGACAAGGCGCCCAAGTGACGGTTTTCGACAAAGACTTCGACCGGATGCGTTATTTGAACGACATTTTACCCGCCAATGTCGTTACGATATACAGTACCCGACAAGCGATCCTGGGGCGGTTGCCGCAAGCCGATCTTGTCATCGGGGCCGTGCTTTTGCCCGGTGCGAAAGCGCCGCACCTGGTTCGACGGGAGGACTTGAAGCTCATGAATCCCGGCGCGGTCATCGTCGACGTGGCCATCGACCAAGGC
>JBEBTM010000518.1:0-3155 GCA_040393745.1 Thermogutta terrifontis
ATTGAGGTAAATCCGATCCGTCATCTTGTCGTAAAACACACCGTCACAGCAGGCGAATTCCTTGCCCGCTTCGTGAATGATTTCCGCCGTCGCTTTGCCGGACTTGTCAAAGCGAACGGCAAACAACGCGCCGTCGCCGAAATTGCCGCCGTAAAGCGTTCCATCAGGCGTGACCGTGACGCCGTCCCAGCCGGACACGTCGCCTCGGTCCACGTCCTTAACGTCCATGATGATGACAAGCCGTGAATCAGTACCCTTCGGCTTGACCTTGATCGTCGATTGAGCCGGAGTACCGGCCAAGAGCGCTTCGTCTTTCGAAAAAAACCAGAGTCCACCGGCCCCGAATTTCCCTGGCAAATCCAACGCGGTATCCGAAACGATCATTTTATCTTCCGTCCAAAGCAAAGCGTTAGCCAACTTCAACCCTTCAACCACGACTTCGACTTTACCCGTCGGCTTATCGCCGGCCATCAAGACTCGCAATACCCGAGATTTGTGATCCTTGTCGAAAAAATACTGGTTGTCTGCGACGTAAAGATGTCCGTCCGGTCCCATATCCAGGCCCATGCAACCCGTTTGGCCGGTCGATTCCAGGACGGGAAATTCCAGCAGTTGTTCCACCCTGCCGTCCATGCCGACCTTAGCCAGCACGCCGGGATTCTTTTTCGGGCCCGTATCGCCTTCCCGTCCGTTGAAGTTCGGGACCGTCAGGAACAGGGTTCCGGTCGTGTCCGCAATCGTCAGTCCGTCCGGGCCGTGCATGTTTTCAGGCATCACGGCGAATAGCTTCGGTTTGTGTTTCGGATTCGGTTGCTCGGCATCGGTTCGACTTTGCAAAAGTAAAGCACAAACAGCCAAAATCGACAGTGTCATGACAAAACGTTTCATAATTCTCCTTGGTGTTGATTTTTCAGGAAGATGGTTGCTTAAAATGAATTGAATCGAACAAGGAAAATTGTTCGATTATTCCAACCCGGGGCGGACGATTTCGCCCCGGCGTTGGGCGTCCAGCGTTTCCAGTTCGTAAGCGCCGTAAAAATCGGCGTTGCTGTCGAGCCAGAGGGCGACGGCCCGCAGTTCCTTTTGCGAAAGGGAAACATCGTAATGTCCCTTTTTCAGGAGATGCCAGAGCGGAGATTTGTTGGCGCCGAATTCTCCCGGAAAAGTTCTCGCCCGGTTCCAAGAATCCCAAGCCGTACCATCGGAAGGAAGGGGATCCTTCAGTTCCGGTTTGCTGTTGCGCTCGGGACCGCTGAAAACGAAAACGTACGGCCGCAGATTCAAGTACGATTCGGTGAAATGCCGCTCTGAATCGCCCGTCCCGAGTCGAAAGGTTTTTCCGGTTTTCGTTTCGGATTCATGACAGGCGACGCAATGCTTGTCGAGAATCGGCTGGATGAGACGCGGATAATTGAACGGATTCGTTCCGTCCATTTCCGGCGTGATTGTCGCAGGAGGCTTACGGAAAGCGCTCGGCATGTTTTTCAGGCTCGTCGTGCTGTTTCGGCGTCCTTCGTGGCAACCGAGGCAGGTCAGCGTCTCGCCCGGTTTGACGTAGGTTGCGCTGCGCATCGTTTGCACAGCAACACCGTCCTTGTCCAGGACTTGAAAATAGACGGGAACGTCGACAGGCATCTCGAAACGCACGCTGCCGTCAGGCTCGACGGGAACGGTTCCCAAAATTTTTCTCGCCGGCTTGTCCTGCCCATATCCGATCCAGGGAACGTTCGCGATCGGCGTTGTCTTGGGAAGAGTCTGAACAATCCGTAATTCCTTGATTTCCGCTCCTTTCGGGAACGGCCTGTTAGTGATGTTGACGTTCATGACGCCGACTTCCGCCGTTCGAGGCAAGATGAGGTAACCCTTTTCGTCGCGATGGATCGGATGAGGCGGTTCCATGCCCGGCGGCAGTCCGACAAGCGTTTGGTGCGGAACAACCGGTGGCGTTTTTCTCGGTTTGACAGCGATCGGACATTGCGAAGAGATTTCCGGATCGCGGTAGAGCAAGACCTTGTTGCCAAACGAGTCAAGAAGATAAATTCCGTAACTGTTCGAATTTCCTTTCCCCATGCCGCTGAACGCATCGTAGGCGACAAGATGAAAGTCCTCGCTGAGCGGGAACGGCTGACCGTAATTGGCGGGATCGTGGTGGGCTCCGTTTTCGGCTTCCGGGAAAAGCTGTTCGGGAGTGATGCGCCGTACCGGGTCCATCGGACGCCCGTTTTCCTCGTCGTCCGGGATCGTCGGGTCGATCAGGATAATCGAGCCGAAATACTGTCCGTGATGCGGTTGCGCGGTTCCGACGTATTTGGACGAATTCGGAACGGGCCGCAAGGATGTTTCGAAGTGAGGACGCGACCGTTCGTCTTCCGAGTAGTTTCCTTGAATCGCTCTCGGATCGCGTCCGTCCGGCGAGGTGATCCAAGGGTGATGCGCCTGGTTGAACCCCCGGTCGACGTAATCCCAACGGGTATAAACAACCATGCCGTCATGGGCGACAGCCGGCGCGTATTCGTTCGTTTCATGGGGGCTCAGCAGCGTAATGTCCGAACCGTCCGAGAGCATCGAATGGAGCGTATAATTCGGGCAGGGTCGCGCATGGCAGCGTCCGTAGCCGCCTCTTCTTTCCGAAACAAATATTATGCGACCGTTCGGGAGATAGCAGGGATCGATGTCGTTCCAAGCCCCATCGGTCAGTTGTTTCAAGTTCTTCCCATTCAAGCCGACTTCGAAAAGATGGTAACAATTATTCGTCGTCCATTCGTAGGAATGTCGCTTTTCCGAAGTGTCCGCCGCCGCGAACAAAATCCTGTCGGCGCCGAAGGAAAGTTCGGGGGCAAGGAACCCCCAAGAGGAATCGAGCTTCTTTCCGGCGAGACGTCCGGCGGAAACGGAGGTATCGTCGAGAAGATTTTTTATCGTCCGTTTTTCCGGAGTGAAAGTATTTTCTAGTATAAAGATGCCGCCACCGGATTGGGCGTGAAAACCGAAAAACTGATCGCACATGTGATTCCCCTGTTTTTCAGGTTCGGGAGCGACGTGGCGTTTAATGAAAAGAATTTCGCTGAAATCCAGCAGCGGATTTTGCAGGGCGATTTTCTCCCGCAGCGAGGTCGCTTCGGCGAACAGTTTTTTCCTGACGCCGGCGTCGTCGA
>JBEBTM010000519.1:0-3155 GCA_040393745.1 Thermogutta terrifontis
AACAGGAAAAAAAAGAAGAAAAACAGGAACATATCGGAAAAACGGAGCGGAAGGGACAAAGCGACAGCAATACACCATAATCTATAATCGATGATCCGTCCAAGGAAAACTCAACCTTTTCTTAATATTCTTTCGGGCTCGCCGTTTTTCTGCATAAATGCCAGAAACGTTTTCCGTGTGAGGTTGCCATTGCCTTTCGGAATGGGGGCGGGTAAAATGACCGTAGCCGTAGTATAACACGCCCGTTCAGACTTGACGACGCACCGTCCTCCTTTCCCGAAACCTCGCTATGTCCAAGAAGAATCGTAATCAAAATACCGGAGAGAAAAAGAGCGAGAATTCCCCGAACGACATAGTCGGAAAAGACGCCGACGGTGTCGAATCCGGGGACGACGCCGGTCGCCGTGACTTCATGAAAGTGGCCGTGGCCGCCGGAATCGGGGTTTGTGCCATCGGGACGCCGATCTGTGCCGGAACCCGACTGGCCCTGTACCCCGCTTCCCTACAGGGCAAGGAAGGAAAATCCTATCCGTTGGTGCCTGAAACGGATCTGACGGACAAGCCGCAGCGGTTTTCCATCGTCGACGACAAACAGGACGCATGGAACCTGCTCAAGGACCAGGTGATCGGGACCGTTTTCGTGCATAAAAAAGGCGACCGAATCCTGGCTTTCAACGCGGATTGTCCCCATGCAGGCTGCAAAATCCAGTATGCCGGCCGACCGCACCCTGAAACGGCCGAGGTGACGGAGATGTACTATTGCCCCTGCCACGCGGCCCACTTCGATCTCGACGGCAAACGCTTGGATAAGGTTTCGCCTCGCGATTTGGATGCCTTGGAAGTCAAGGTCGTCGATGGCGTGGTCCATGTCCAGTTTCAAAAATTCATCTTCGGCATCACCGAAAAGCGAACCTGATTTTCGTGGCAACATTGCAGAGAAGAATCCTCTGGACGATCTTTTTGGGGCTCTGTTTTTCCGGCGTTTGTTTATTTTGGGCGTTGCAACACCGGAGTGGGCGGGATCTTTCGTCCGCGACCCATGAACTTGGAATCACCCAGATTGCGACCATTGATTCCCTTTTAGCCGGTGTTTACGACGGGGAAACCACCTTGGCGGAACTGAGACGCTATGGGGATTTCGGAATCGGGACCTTCCAGGCACTCGATGGTGAAATGGCGGTGCTCGACGGCGTTTTTTATCAGATCAAAGCTGACGGAAAAGTTTACAGGCCCGATCTTCAAACGCCCACGCCCTTTGCGTCCGTGTTTCCGTTTCCCGACGACGCGCATTCCGTAACCATTGATACCAAAATGGATTACGAATCGCTCTGTAAAATCATCGATACGTGCGTTCCGAATCCCAACGTGCCCGTCGCGGTTTGGATGCAGGGCCGCTTTACTGAGGTTCGGACACGGTCCGTTCCGTCGCAAGTGAAGCCGTATCCGCCACTGACCGAAGTGACGAAAAACCAGCCGGAATTCGAACTGGGCACGGTCGAAGGCGATGTCGTGGGCTTTCGACTGCCGCCTTATGTCCGGGGGATCAATGTACCGGGCTATCACCTGCACTTTTTGAGCCGGGACCGTAATCAAGGCGGCCACCTTTTGCGTCTGAACATGGAATCGGGTTGGATCCGAACCGCCGAATCGCATCGTTTTCAAGTTATCTTGCCGCAAAATGTCGCCGATTTTTCGAACGTGGATTTGTCCCGTGATCGAAGCGAAGAGCTTGAGAAAGTCGAGAAAAGCGACAAATGACAAACCGCCGGTCTGGAATCCGGGGCGAAAGCGGTGTAAAATGACGAGGCCTCTGCGCGAGTAGGGGCTTAGGCAACCGATTTCGGCTTCTCACTCCCGATTGTTCGACCGTGATGTTCCACCCAAACCATGCCGTTCCGAGCTGCGTGATCTTACTGCTCGGCCTGTTTTTCGGAACAGGACTTTTTGCTGCCGAAGAACCGACGCGGGAAAAAATGCCGCCCGCCCTTCTTTCCGTTGACGTCGGCGTCGAAGGTTTTTACAAAAACGGCCTCTGGACACCTGTAACAGTCCGATGGACACCAGGGCAGTTCAGTCAAGGCGATACCTTCACACTCGATATTGAAACGGTCGATTCAGACGGGACGCCAATTCGCTACCGCAGTGCGATTTTGCCCGACTCCGAAGGAAAAACCGGCCAGAGTACGGTATATGTCAAATTGGGCCGCAGCCATGGAACGCTCACCCTTTCCATTGAGCGGGACAGTGGAAAACACGAGCCCTCCTCCGAAAGATGCAGTTCCGAAAAACGCAAGATTCTGCCCGATGGTTTGCCGACGACGAAAAAGCCGTCCTCCGAATCCGAGGCGTCAAACGACACGGTCCGATTCTTTGAACCCACACCCAGCGAGCGTCCCATTTACCTCATCATCGGCAAGGAAGACCTCGGTCTCCAAGGTGCCGTGGCCGAGCTTTCACTTCGGGAATCCCGTCGGCCTTTGCTGGTGAAAGTCAACCGTTTCTCTGATTTGCCCGATGATGCCGCGGGGCTCGAACCCGTGGATACGGTCGTCCTGACAACAACCGAACCGGAACAGTTTGCGGGCATGACCGGCGCGAGCCCGCAAATTCGTGCCATGGAAAAATGGTTGCGAATGGGAGGCCGAATGCTCTTCTGTGCCGGACGTGATAGTGAACCCCTCCTGGCGACCGACAACGCCCCGTTGCGGCCCTTTTTGCCGGGTACGTTCAAGGAAATGACAGAACTCCGCGACGGTCGGGCTTTGGCCCTGTTCTGTGGCAGCCAACGACAGATCACGATGACCGGCTCCGAGGAATCGCCATACATGCGTTTTCCTTATTTCATCGACCCGAAAGGAATTGCGCTGCTCCAGGACAAGGATCTCCCCCTGGTGCTTCGAACGTCCTACGGACTGGGCACGCTTATCTATTTTTCCGGCGACTTGAGCGGTCGCCCCTTGTCCAACTGGCGGGATCGTACCACGTTGGTCCGTCGTATCCTGCAATGGAATACGGAGCGATCCAAGGCGGCCAAAAACACCGCGGGCTTGCAAATCGGCTATAGCGATATTTCCGGCCAAGTCCGTAGCGCCCTGGATCGTTTCGACGGCGTTCGGATCGTGCCTTTTTCGTTAATCCTGATCATCTTGGCTCTT
>JBEBTM010000520.1:0-3152 GCA_040393745.1 Thermogutta terrifontis
TCGCCGTGCGGGTCACCTTCAGCGTGGCAATCAGGTTCTTCATCGTTTGCGGCGGCCGACCGACCAAGGCCCGCATGACACGCATCCCCGCTTCTCCGATGTGATGGGGCCCTGTTTTTTGCGACATGCTAATCCCCGATGATCTCGATTTGGTGGTTGATAAACCGCTCCGCGACCGATGCGATGCTTGAATAGGTTTGAAAACGAATTAACGTATTGTATATCATCTTTTCCTGTCAGTAAATTCGGTGGAGAAGAATATCCGGTTTTTCCTGTCATTCGAATCATTGCGGATCACGATCCGTAACCCTGAAAACGAACGACGGACGCTTAGGAATATCGGAAGCATTCCTCCCTTTTTTTAGCCGATTGTCTGCCAAGCCGCCATGAGGATGCTATAATGGCGGGGCGGCTTGACATGTCAGGTCGTCTACTCCGATTTTCTTCCCGAAACACCGGTTAACGGTTCGAACCCCCCGCGGTTCGGAGAACATTGCAGCGTAATGAGCGAACCGAAAAAGAACGAATTGGAACTGTCCATTCAAAGGACCCTCTTTCGCCGCCGCCTCATGGCCTTGTCCGGTGGAGTAATTCTGATGCTGCTCATCCTGGGACTCGGAATCTTTCTTTGGCATTCGCGGACCGACAGGCCTTTTGTACCGCCGTCGTATTTCGAACTTGATCCCGAGTCGACCACCTACTGGGTCGATCGGACCTTGGCTGACATCAACCTGCAAGGCGACTCGGCCGTCCCGGAAAGGAGCCGGAAGGAACGCTTGACTTCCCGGCTGCTCAACACGATGAATGAAGCCCGGAAAATCACGTCGAACTACGGTCGAATCATGGCCGTGAGAGACGTTGCCATGACGGCCGCGATACACGATGTCGACGTTAATGTCGACGACGCCGTCCGGACGCTCGGCGATACGGCACTGTCTCAATCGGTGGCGGCGCGAATTTACGTTTCCCAGGCGCTCATGTACATCCGGATCAACAACGACATCGCGGCCCGGGTCGCCATACAAGATTACCGCCGCCTGTTCATCGAAGCCGATTTGATCCTGAATTCTGAAATGAACGACCTGAGTTTCTGCGGCGCCGGAACCGCCCTGGCTTGTTTGGGCGACATTTCCGCCTTGAACGAACTGCATCGGAAGCAGCTTGAATTCACGCTGCGCGTTTCCTCCCACCAACGAATGAAGGCTTACAGGATCATCGCCGGTGAGCAGGCCCGGCTCGGACATTCCATGAGTGCGCTGGAGACGGTGAAAAAAATCGACAGCCTGGTCGAACTGGCCCGGGGATATCAACTCGTCATTGGCTTCGCGGCCCGGCCGGAGAAGGTTCGACCCGTCGAACCGACCATGGCCGTGCCCCGGACCGAAGGCCCTTGGGAACCCCTGCAACAGGAGTCGGGCGTTCGATATTGTATTGACGAAATGCTCGGGCACATCATGCGTTTCGAGGATCTCGACCTCCAAATCAATTTTCTGATCAAAATGGCCGGTTCACGGTTGATGTGCGACCCCGAAGTCCACCGGCTTTTCCGGGAAGCGATCGCCCGGGAGTCGCAACTCGACGAACTCGTCAAAAAGCCCATTTTGAAGCTGATCGACAACCCGCAATCCGATTTTGTGCGAAAATCGCTCAACATGGAACCCTTGTCTCCGGGACAGCGTAAGAACATCGACCCCGCCTTGGATGATTGGACGACTTCCGTGGATCTCATCGCCGTCGATTTGGCCAATATCGACCCCGTCATGCGGCGGGCCATTCACGATCAACTGTACCTGCGAACCCAGGGAAAAATCGCCTATTCCTATCTCGCCTGCGCCCGGTTCCAGGACGCGGTCCGAGTTCTCCGGACCCTTTTCGAGCGTGCCCGGACGCAACCCGATGCCAACGACCGTTTCACTTTGCTCCTGGGCATCGGCGATCAACAAGTCAGCGCCGGCGACATTGAAGGGGCATGGCAATCGTTCCGGACGATCGGAATGCCGGCGGTGGTTGCTGAGACGGAATCTCAGGACGAGCCTGCTACGGAGCCCGACAATTCAAACGCATCGGAGCGAACCTTTTTTAGGGCCCGAGCCCAGGAATTGGCCCGATTGCAAACAATCGCCCGGGACTTTGACGGAGCGCTGCAAACCATCCTGAAAATCCAATCCGAACGGCAGCGCGAAGATGAATACCGCTTTCTCTTTTCGGAGCTTTTCCGTACGGGACGCTTGGATCGGGCGGAGTCGGTCATCGCGTCCATGGAAGCCGGTCCGCTTCGAGACGAATTGACCGCCGTCTCGACGTTAGCTCGAACCGGGGATGCTACGGCGTTCAGAACCCTTGGAGTGATCCCACCGGAAGAAGCGAAGAGCGTTTACGACCTGAACCGATCCTGCGACCGCTTGCTCCAGTTGGGCCTTTTGCAGCGGGCTCGGTTGACTTGTGACGCTTTCCGAGACTCACCGGCCAGAAATCGCTTTCTCGTTAAAATCGCGAGGGAATGTACGTTTCTCTACAAGAATTACGTCGTTGATACCGAGGAACATAAAGCGATTCGAGCCTATCTGTTGGAAGAAGCCTTTCTGTCGCTTCGAAAAATCGACGAGCACTACGCCCGAACGCAAGCGATGATCGCCTCGTTGTTTGAAATCGTGTACGTCGGAAGGCGGCCGGGTCCGTTGGATGTTTTTCAACCTTATTTCAAAGAGACCCTGGAACAAGCCCAAAATCTCAAGGTCCGCGACGCACCCACGGCGGAACTCCTCGCTCGGTTGCTTTTGGTGGAAGTAATCCTGCATGTCGGTGATAAGAACCTGATGGATGCCTGGCCCGTAATGGATATTCGCAAAAACGAAGATTTTGTTGAATTGGTTTCCAATCGGGCCGGGACGGTCCTCTCGATCTTGAACGACTCCGATATCGTTCCCGCACGGGGACACGCCCTGGTGCATCTGGCCGAAGTTATGGGACAAATCGGCCGCCTGCGAAGCGCCCGGCTCCTTTTGCAGGAAATCGACCAAACCGTCAAAGACTTGACCGATCCCCGGGAAGGCATCAATATCCTCTTGGAAATGATTCCCGTGGTTGAAAAAATCTGGGAACCCTCGGCAGTCCTGGCAGTGTTTGAAACAACCGTCCAACTGGCCCTGACA
>JBEBTM010000521.1:0-3150 GCA_040393745.1 Thermogutta terrifontis
TCCCAATATTGATGCCACGGAAAAGGCTCGCCGGGTCGCGCATGGTCCGGGCCGGGCCGCGCTGCTCTACCTGATCGTCGCGAACTTGAATCCGGAATCTTTGGAGTTCTTCGGAGCGTCGGAAATCGCCGACACCGACGGCGACGGTCTGCTCGAATTCGTTGACGCCTGGGGACGTCCCATCCACTTCCTTCGCTGGGCCCCGGCCATGGTCGGCAGCGAAGTGCAAGCGGATGTCGTCACAAAATCCGGGCATACTCCCACGGTGGCCGACGATCCGGATATCATCTGGGCCGGCGGACCCGCAAGCATAACCGATGCGGATTGGGCCGCGGCCACGCCGTCGACTCCCTCGTTTGCCGCCGCGTGTCGGCTGGCCCGCGAAAATCATTCGGATCCGTTCGATAAATACGGTGTACAACGTGCCTGGTTCATGTACCCGCTGATCTATTCCGCCGGTCCCGATGGAATCGCCGATATCGTTACACTTAACGGTGATCCGCCGATCTCGCCGACCGTCAGCACGGCGACCGGCCTGACCAAAGGCATGCTCGATCCTTACGCCTATCCCTACGGATACCCGCGTGATGTCGACGGCAACGGCGTTTTGAACCATTTCGACAACATCACCAATCACCAGCGTTAGCAGTTCGCAACCCGATATCCTGCCATGAAAATTACATTACGAAAATTCGGACGGACCGGCCTTCGCGGCATGACGCTCGTCGAATTGTTGGTCGTCATCACGATCATGGTCATCCTCTTGGCCGTCGCGGTGCCCCAGTTCAAGCCGGCCCTGGAATCGCAACGCAGTACCGGCGCCGCGAGGACCGTCTCCATGACCTTGGAGCGGGCGCGACTCCGGGCCATGTTGGATAAACGGCCCTGCGGCGTTGAATTCGTACGCTACCACGACGGCAACACGCCGAACCTGTCCCTGCAAATGCGGTACATCCGTGCCGCGAACGATCTCGTCCAGATCAATGCCTCGATCCGTGTCCGGGTGAGGAATGGACAAATCAGGTTGTACAAATTCGTCGACGGTCAAGCCTTTCCGTGGACCGAACTCGATCCAAATGTCTCTGCCGACAAGGATATCATCGATGATTGGAACGCGAAGGTTCTGACCGGTTATTCCATCCAGTTCGGCCGCCAGGGACGTTACTACGAACTGTCAAGTTCCACGAGTTTGAAGAATCCCTACAACGGACTCGACTTGCCTGCCTATAATGATACGGACGGCACCAATTTTAAAAACGCCGTGGAATTCAAAGTGAGCATGCCGCCGGTGCCGCTGTTCAGCCCGCCGACCAACCTGCCGCGCGGAACGGTCGTCGACTTGCAGTATTCCGGCTTTGAAAACAGCGCGAGCTTCGGCTTGAATTTTCCCCCGAGCGCCGACAATATCAAAGGCGTAACGATTATGTTCTCGCCCGCGGGTCACGTCCACGAGTGTATTCGTTACGACGACAACAATAATTCAGCCACGCTCAAGCCGCACGGGGGGCTCTTTTACTTCCTGGTCGGCGAATGGGACCGCCAAGGGACCGACGACGCCGGCAATTGCCTTGCCGAGGACGGTCGCAACAATCTCATGACGCCCTCGAACACCTGGGTCACCCTGCACCCTCGCACCGGTCGGGTCATGATGTCCCGTATGGCGGCCATGGACAAGAATTCCACCGACTACACCGATTGGAAAACCGATCCGACGAAGGCAAAATTGCAAAAACTGATCGATCCCGCCCGGGCTTTCGCCAAGGAGCATTATCGAAACTTGGGCGAGTTTTAAGGCCCCGTACTAAACGACACTCCCACCTTTTTAGCCGTCGATCGCAGATCGTCGCAACCGATATGAGGCACCCCATGCAAATCCGGAAACAACGCACAAGCCGCCGCCTCGGCATTACGCTGATGGAAGTCCTGGCATCGATTTTCGTCTTGAGCATCGGTCTGCTCGGCGTCGTGGCCGTGATTCCGTTCGGAAACTTCCAGGTCTCCAAGGCCCGGGAAGCGGAATACTGCGCCAGCATGCTCGCCGCCGCCAAAGCCGATATCAAAGTCAGCGAAATGACCATGCCGGTCAATTGGAATAATCACGGCGATCTCACCGTAGACGGCCAGCTCGTATTCGATTACGACGCCACGCCGGCCGATATGAAGCTGGATTGCCGACGTTTCTTCGTCCTGGACCCGCTGAATCCGGGCAACTTCGCGTCCAGTAACCGGTTTTACACGATTTCGTTCGGAAATTCAAACTTCTGGCGGGAGTTCATGCGGGGCCAGGATGAATTGGCGTACACGACGCACGAGAAGTACCGCCCCGACTTTACGGAACAAAATAACAGCGCGACATCATCGGGGAAATTCACCTGGTTCTGTACCTTTGCCATGAATCCGAATGCCGCCTACACGGGCAATGTCAACAGTGTTCCCTACGGAGACTGGCAAGGCGTAACAGTCGACCTCCTTGGCTGTTACAACCGGGTGCCGGGAGACAACGCCTTGGAGAGAGTGATTTCCATCCCGAATACTCAAATCAAGGATAATTACCTTAACGGAGTTCGAATGGAATTTCGCTCGACCAATCAAGCGAGTCTCGACCTCGCCCACACGAAATACATTTTCATTTCATGGACGAAAACCGGCGTTCCCACGACCGAGATGCCCATTGCCGGCACCTGGGCCAAGATCATCAGCCTTTCGCCCGCCGATGTCATGAACGGCAACGATTACGTCCGTGAATTGATTCTCATGCCCGCCGGCGGCAGTTTCCCCGCGTCGTGGGCCACGACCTCGGTTTCAAATATCGAAGCCACGATCATCCCCGGTGTGCTTTATCATACGACCCATGCGTGTGTTTTGAAGTAATTTATATAAATCATGTTTTTTGAGACGCCACCCCCCAAGTTCCGCTTCGTTCCACTTGGGGCCCATGACCTGCCACGCCGACTTGGTCGGTTCCATCCATACACGAATGAAACGAGGTGAAATCATGACAACTACCGCCCCCCATCGACGTCGCGGTGTCACGCTGCTTTTGGTACTGTCCCTCATGACGATGTTCGCGATGCTGATCGTCACGTTCATGCTGGTCACGACCAACGCCCGCAAAGCTTCGGAAACCGCGGCTAAAGCGGCTTTGGATAC
>JBEBTM010000522.1:0-3090 GCA_040393745.1 Thermogutta terrifontis
CCTCGCAGGATTATTTTCTCGCGGGCAAAAAAGCCGGTTGGATCGTCATCGGGGCGTCCCTGTTCGCTTCGAACATCGGCTCCGAGCACCTCGTCGGACTGGCTGGCACCGGCGCCCGGGACGGCATGGCCATGGCGCATTACGAACTCCATGCCTGGTGCCTGCTCGTGCTCGGCTGGGTCATGGTGCCTTTTTATGAACGCAGCAGCGTCTACACCATGCCGGAATTTCTCGAACGCCGCTACGGACCCTCGGCCCGATGGTTTTTGACCGTCGTGAGCTTGATCGCCTACGTGATGACGAAAATTTCCGTAACGCTTTTTGCCGGAGGCATCGTTTTCAAGGCGCTGTTTCCTATTGCTATCATTCCCGGTATCGATAATTTCTGGGTCGGAGCCGTGGGTATGGTACTCATTACGGGGCTCTACACGATCCTCGGCGGTTTGCGTGCCGTATTGTACACCGAGCTTTTACAGACCGTCGTGCTCCTCGTCGGGGCCGCCTGCGTGCTGTTCATCGGTCTTCATCAGGTCGGCGGTTGGTCCGCGCTCAAGGAGACTGTTCAGGATAAGGACCAGATCATCGGCTACAAAGTCCTGCTCTCCGAACCTGGTGCGGCTGCTCCCGTTTTCCTGCAGTATCTTCCCGACCCGAAAAAACCGGACGAAAAAGCCGATGTGATCGTTCGAATCCCTCGTCTGGAAGGCGAAGGCAAAAAAGCTTCGGAAAAAACCGTTGCGGATAAACTGCACGATCAGCTTGAAAAGAACAAATGGATGCCTGTGGGTAACCTGACCAAAGACGTTATCGACGCCGCCTCGGTCACGGTCTACGACGAAACCGGCAAACACGGCCTGGCTCCGCTCGCTCAGGCGGTTTCATCGGTCGATTACGAAAATCTGATCGCCAAGAGCAAGTACAACACGGAAGTCAAAGCTTATGAACCCGACAAAAAGCGGGTCAAAACCGATCATTTCAACCTCTGGAAACCGCTCGACCACCCGTCGTTTCCTTGGTTCGGCCTGCTTTTCGGAGCGCCCATCGTCGGACTTTGGTATTGGTGTACCGACCAGTATATCGTGCAACGAACCTTGGCGGCGAAGAGTCAGCGAGAGGCGCGGCGAGGTACGATTTTCGGGGCCTACCTGAAGCTCACGCCGGTTTTCCTGTTCATCGTGCCGGGCATGATCGCCTACGGTTTGGCCGTGCAGGGCAAGCTGGGACCGGAGTTGCTGAACGATCCCGACCAGGCGTTTCCGCTCATGGTGAAACACATTTTGCCTGTCGGTCTGAAGGGCATTGTCGTCGGCGGACTCTTGGCGGCCCTGATGAGTTCGCTCGCTTCGGTGTTCAATTCCTGTTCGACCTTGTTCACGATGGATATTTACACGAAAATTCGCCCGAAATCGTCGGAAGGCACGCTCGTCTGGGTGGGTCGGATCGCCACGGCGGTCATGGTCGTCCTCGGGCTGGTCTGGATTCCGATTATCAGTTTGATGCCAAACTCGCTGTACCAATATCTGCAAAGCGTGCAATCCTACGTTGCGCCGCCGATTTTCGCGGTGTTTTTCCTCGGCGTTTTCAATCGCCGGATCAACGTCTACGGCTGCATGACAGGTATGATCGTGGGTTTCATCCTGGGCATGGCCCGGTTGGCCGCGGAGATTTACCACGGTATCGAACCGTTCGCGGAAGGTTCCTTTATGGCCATCTTCGCCGGCGTGAGTTACACTTACGTTTGCATCTTCCTGACCTTGATTTGCTGCCTGATCATTTTCGTCGTGAGCGCATTCACGCCGAAGCCGCGCGAGGAACAGCTCGTCGGTTTGACCTACGGCACGTCCACGGAGGAACAGCGGAAAATCACCCGGGACAGTTGGAATTGGCTCGACGTGACTCTGACCTGTGGTTTAGTCGCGATTATTCTCTCGATCTACATTTACTTCACCGGCTGATCACGCCGCAGGAATTTCCAACCTAAGAAGCGGGGACATCGGTCCCCGCTTTTTTTACGCGCCACCTTCAATTTCATCGATTTTTTTGCGATAATGGCTTCAAGTTTTCGGCTACGAAAGATGACAGTTTTTGTTTTACTCAAACATCAGGAGCCGCTCCATGAACCGATTGCTATTGATCGCGACGACAATTCTGCTGCTGGTTTTTCAGGCTCATCCCATTCGGGCCCAGATTTCCAAACTCAACACGATCAAGAATCCCACGCTTTCCGAACTGCGGGAAAATTTCAAGAAGCCGCACCGAGATTACAGCACAGGCCCGCTCTGGACCTGGAACGATCGGCTCACGGAATCGCAGATTCGTGAAACGCTCCGGGATCTCGCGGGACAAAACGTCCGCCAGGTCTGGGTGCATCCCCGGCCGGGCCTCATGACGCCGTATCTTTCCGACGAGTGGTTTACGATGTGGAAGATCGCGCTGGACGAGGCGGAAAAGCTCGATATGAACGTCTGGATTTACGACGAGAATTCCTATCCTAGCGGTTTCGCCGGCGGTTTCGTACCCGAGGCCATGCCGGAAAGCCGGGGGATGGGCCTGAAATTCGAGGAAGTCGACGAACTGGACGAAATCGACAAGGATATTTGGTACGTTTTCAAAGCAATCGACGATTCGAATTTTTCAAACATCACCGAAGAAGCGAAAAAAGCCGGCAAACTCGAAACGAAGCCGGAGGGGAAAAAATATTTGATCGGAAAAATCCATTACACGCCGCAAAACGGCTGGTTCGGCGGCAAGTGGTATCCCGACCTGCTGAAAAACGGTGTGACGGAAAAGTTCATCGAGGTGACGTTCGACGCCTATAAAAATGTGCCGGAAATTCAAAAGGAATTCGGCAAGCGCGTCCCCGGCATCTTTACCGACGAACCGCACCCGCCGGGAGCGCACGTCGGCACCTGGGTCACCTGGAACGACGAGATTCCCATTCTGTTCGAAAAACGTTTCGGCTATTCTCTGGTCGAAAATTTGCCATCGTTACATAAACCTGTAGGTGATTGGAAGAAGGTTCGTCACAATTATCACCAATTGATCCTCGAACTGTTCATCGACCGCTGGGCCGAACCGTGCTTCCAATGG
>JBEBTM010000523.1:0-3088 GCA_040393745.1 Thermogutta terrifontis
ACCCGCCCGTCGGTGGGCTGCGTTCGAAATGACAAAAAATCGAAAGAACAACAATTGGCAGTCTTGCAAGTGGCCAAAATATTGTCGACGACGCCGTTAAAATACCGGATTTGGATGTTTTGTTCAAAAGCAATTCGATTAACAGTATCGGTCGCATAGGCTCTCCGATTCACTACGCTAACAGTGTTTTCTACGATTTTGAGCTTTTCCAACTGGACCTGTCAATGCAGATCGCGTTTGCCTTGCTAGCCGAGAATAGGGATGTTATCTGGGTATCGAAGAAAACCGTCCTGATAAGGCTGCGACCTGGCAATGAAGAAGCACAGCTTGTAACCATTGCTGCCTGTACCCGGCAGAAAGCCACGACTATCTTTCAAACGGCTTCCGTGCCTCGATCCGGTTTTCACGACTGGCTCGCCCGAGGACTTTGTACATGCCGTGTTGTCGATGGTTGGCCCAACGGTAACGTGATCCATGACCACCAAGCCGAATTTTCGGTTCCTGACGACAGAATTCCGCCGCGAGCCACGTGCAGACGCGTTCCATTTCCATCACCGGAAAAAAGATAAAATTCGATTTGATACCTAAAACAAGAAAAACGAAAAAATTCCGATTTTACCATTGCATAACGAAAAATCTTCATTTATACTGCTTTCTGAAACGTTCATTAGTCGGGAACACCTTGGTTTGTAATACCCTGAAAGACGCATTTTCCTTGAAACGTATCGATTGGTCGCACGCCGATTATCGCGAATGAGGCCCGGTATCGAAAATGGTTGGAAGGAGTCGCGGGCAGGGTTTGGGTTTGATGGGTTGGTGCACCGCTGGGAAAAGTCGCCAAGCGTGATGACCCCGATTCTACAATAGCTGAACGGGAAACAGTCGAGTCGTCGTCACCGAACCGGTTTCGAAGGCGGTTCTTCAGCGATTCGGAATGTAAAGATATGTCGGCACTGCAATCGTGGGCTTCGGGAGTTCTCTAAGTCCAAATTTGTGAGTGCGCGCATGGGTTGGATTCCGAACTTCTTTAGATAAGGGACAATTCCCTTTCTCCATGCCGTTTTCCGAAATGGACTTACGGTTTTTCTTGCACCGAAGCTCTTGTTCCGAACTCTTGCGGGGTTCGAAGGTTTCACACGATACACGACGAGGTGCAACTATGCGCAGTGCAATGATTCCGATCGGAAAGATCGGCAACTTTTTGGGTTACGACCTGAATCCGGCCACCGGCCATCGATGGCGGGTGAAAGGAATCCTCCACAATGGCCGGCGGATTCGCCTAGCCGCCCAACGGATCGGGGCGAGATATTACGTCAGCGAAGAAGACCTTCGCGCGTTCATCGCCGCCTTGAATTCTTCCAACAACGAATCGAGCCAACAAAATTCGATTCACCCTGTCTCCATTAGCGCGACCGACGCCGACAAGCTGCTCGACGACTTCGGCGTCTGAGATTTGTCGGATCGTTTTCTCATTCAATGTAACGTAACCACTGACAAAACATAGATAATATGACAAAACTTCAATCGAAAACGGATGGAGACAAACCAGTCGATCGTCTGCATTACGGTCCGGTAACGAAACAGGTCGCAGGAACGGTTTTTGACGCCAGTTCTTACGCCGATCTTATACCACGCCCTGACACGGAGTCTCGGGCGGCTCTGAAGGCGGATATCGAAAAAAATGGAGTGCTGACACAGATCGTTGTTTCCGGTAAGAACATTTTGGATGGCAAAACTCGATATGAGATTGCCATCGAACTTGATATTCCCTTTCCAACGGTGGAGTATTTGGGCACCGACTATGTTGAAGAGGCGATTCGCCCGAACATAATACGGCGAAATCTCACCAAAAGCCAACTGGCTATGCTCGCATCGGAATTTGCGACTCGCAAGCGAGGGAAGCCATCTAAATCCACAATATTGTGTATTAACGATTCCGATGACCCTCCAGCAGAAAAACAGGAGGAAGTGTCTCAGAAATTTGGTGTTTCAAAAAGCCTTCTCCAAGATGCCCTCAAAATCCGTCGTGAAGCGGATGAGGAAGACCTCCAAAAAGTTCGCAATGGCATACTGACCGTCAATCAGGTTTTGAAAAAAATCAAAACGAAGAGTCCTAAAGAAAAGAAAGACTCTTCTTCGGAGGCAACTCGAAAAAAGATTTCCGCATCCGAAATGTTCACCGCCTTCAAAAAGATGGTTGCCCGCGTCGATCAAGACGACAACGATTTGCCTCACGCGCTGTTTGATTGCATCCATCTTTTGCTCTATGACGGTGGAATTCGATATGGCGATCAAGCCCTTGCATTTGTAGAGCCTCTTAAACGGTTTCTTGTCGACAATGGGTGGATTACGGCAGAAGATTTCAAGTCAACCACCCAAGAATAACGGCCAATATATCAAAAAACGTCCATGACCGATACCAGCGGTCATGGACGCGAATTACACCAGCACATACGCACCGTGATGATGTTCTCTCATTATAACAAATTCTGTGTCTGCCGCTACGACTTGGGCGGCGGATATCTTCTTCCACGATCTCCATGCCTTCAACGACAGGGAGGATCTCGATATTCGACGGACAGGATGTCCCTATGTTGCGGGATGTCTTTCGTCCTTTCCCAATACTTCTTTGGCGGCGCGCTTTTTTGCGTCGAATTGTCATGAAAGAATCAGAGTACCTGAAACTCTACAATCAGTTGAAACCGGTCTCGTCGATCGGGGCGACCGCTTTGAAATATGCCTTTCGTCTCGGTCTGCATCTCCTGCCTGTTCACCATCCGGACGATCCTGAATTCCATGGAGCGGACAAAAGCCGAGGCAAGACCCCAATTGGCTCGCTTGTCCCCAAAGGATTCAAGGATGCGACAAACGATCTCGAACAAATCTTCGACTGGTGGATGAAAAAGCCCGATGCCAATATCGGCTGCGTTCCCGGCCTGAGCGGCCTTCTCGGGATCGACGTCGACGGTTCCGCTGGAAGAGCATCGTTCGAAAAACTTCGTAAGAAACTGGACGAACTGCCGGAAACCTGGCATGTGCGGACCGGTCGCGAAGAACAGGGAGACCACTATTATTATCGAGTTCCTCC
>JBEBTM010000524.1:0-3084 GCA_040393745.1 Thermogutta terrifontis
TCTACACGCCTCTCTTAACACTCTTTCCCTACACGACGCTCTTCCGATCTTCCACAATGGGCAAATCGCGTTGGTATCGAGGGTCAATCCGGTCGATCTGTTCGTCGACGGAAATATGACGATCACCGGGATCGGATTCGGCATTACGACTTTTGCGACGACAGGTACGGGAACCTACGGGCCAAACGGAACGACCATTCTTGCGGACGTCGCAACCGGTACGAACGATTACAACATCGCAAAATATACCGGCAAGCTGTACAAAACGGGAATCGACACGCTCACGTTCACGAATACCGGCGGCAACACGTTCACCGCCGGTATCGATATCGGCACGACGGGCGTAGCCGGCGGAACGATCGCGTTCAGTCGGGGTGATCAACTCATGGTTGGTACCGACAAGTACATCAACTTTCTCGGTAGCGGTACGCTCAACACGACAGCGACGACCGCCTTGGCGACGGACATCGTAGTGGGAACCGCTCAAACGGCGACCTTCGATGTCGACACGGGCGTTACATTAACGCAAGACGGCACCATTAGCGGGGTGGGCGCGGTTTCGAAAACCGATCTCGGGACGCTGATGCTCACGGCGGCAAACGACTTTTCCGGCGGCGCGACGCTCCAGGCGGGCACGATCGTTCTCGGCAATGACTCGGCCCTGTACGAACGGCCAATCGCCGCGACGGATCCGGTCGTTTCGAAAGCCGGACAACTCGACGTTGTCGGCACCGGTACCGTTTTGCTCGATGCCGACCGCAGTATTCGTAACCGATTCGACGTTACGGGAACCGGAGCCTTGACCTTCGATCTCGACGGCAATACACTCAATATCAGCGGCGTCAAGACGACGAACGCGAACGGCGGGGCAATTTTGGTTGAGACGGGCGGTTCGCTTGCCCTCGCCAGCACGGGCGGCAAGTTGGTCATGAGCGGCAATACGTCGACATTGAACGGTGGCGCGATTTATTCGGCTTCGGCGCTGGATCTAAGTAAACTGACCTCCCTTACGCTCTCTGATAATCAGGCGAATTCCGGCGCTGGTGCGATTTGGACAGACGGCAGCCTGACACTCGGAACACACACGCTCGTGTCAGGAAACATTGCTGGAACATCGGCCGGAGGTGCTTATGTTCGTCAAAACGCAACCATTTCCGGGAACACGTTTTTTGAGAATAATATCGGCAACAGTGTAACCGGCGGCGGTGCGCTCCATATGAGCGGCAGCGTTGCTTCGGTTGCAACGCTCGACACCTCGGCAGGCGTCATCGCTTTTACCGGCAATAAACGCGGCGGCGCGAGTGGTTCGGCCAACTCGATTTATTTGAATGAATTGTCGGAAATCAAACTGATCGGTAACGGAACGGCGTCGCACGGGGTCTACTTCGACGACCCGATTTACGGCAATAATCTGACAGGCAACAGCGTAACGCTCGACACGACGTTCAAGGGCGTCGCGCAGTTCGCGGGCGCTTCTATCCTGCAAAACGACGCTTCCACGACGGTTGAAGGCGGCACGATGCGACTTGCTTACGATTCGACCACGCCATCAAGCTACACGAACGGTAGCGGCGCGTTCACGGTCGATACGAGTGGCAAACTGGCCGGCGGAGGTACGTTCGTCTCCGGCAGCGACTTCGACATCAAGGGGATCGTCGCACCGGACAGCGCTCGATTCACGACGCCGACCTTCAACAAGACGACGAACACCTTCGGCGCCGAGAATACGACAATCGCCGCCGGCAACGCGATCGGCACGCTCAAATTTACCGGCAACGTCAATATGCACGGCGATAACGATCCGCTCTCGTACCAATACGATGCGGACCTTGCGGCTTCAACCGGATGGAACGTTCGGGGAGAATCCGACCTGTTGTCGGTGGACGGGAACTTTAATGCGATTACCGGAGCCGGCAACCCGAACAAGATTGTTATCAATCTTCATAATTTCGGTGTCGGCAAGTTCCTCCTGATTGAGGCGACGAACCTCTATGTCAACGGAACCGCCGACACGAGCCTTAACTCCACCGACGTCAATGGAATCGACGGTGCCGGAGGCGCCTTCGACGTAACGATTCATGACGTACTCAAGACGAACCGGCACAATATCGTGTTTCTGCGGGGCAATCAGGAGTACACGATCGATTCCTCGACGCCGGAAGAACAGGTCGGATACGGTGCCAACGCGGCCAATCAACTTTGGCTGACGACCCAACTCAACAACCTGGACATGTACTGGACGGGCGTTTCCGACGGTACGGGAGCCGCCGATATCTGGCAAACCGATCAAAACGAACGGAACGGCAACTGGCTTGACAAGCCGATTGTCAACAACGCCGAATCTCACGTGGAGAACCGCGACTCGGTGGTCTTTCAAGATGCCTCCGTATTCGGCGTCGCGGTCGGCGCCAAGGCGATCAAGCTCGACTCCAACGTTGTTGTGACGAACATGCTCGTCAATACGAATGATGAGGTGAACGGTTTCAGTTTCGCGAACAATACCGGCAAGACGGTCGGGATCACGACCGACGACGACTATGCCGGAAACGTTCTGACCTACGGACACGGCAATGCTCCGCAAAAACTGGTGAAGCGGGGAACCGGCCTCCTGACGTTTTCAAACGGTTCAGCGACGGTTGGCAACACATTCTCCGGCGGGATTGATCTCGAAGGCGGCACGATCCGGTTCAATCGCGGCAAGCAACTCCAAGTCGGCGCGGGCAAACGAATCTCGGTCATTGAGAACGCGGCCTTGAATTACAATGGAACGGCGAACGATACATTGGCCACCGCCGTCGATATCGCAACCGGTAAGAATCTGACCTACACCGTCACGAACGCTTACACGCTTACACAGAGCGGTGCCCTGACCGGCGCCGGCAACTTGACCAAGACGGGGCCTGCGAACTCCGTGCTTTATCTGACGAATCAGGACAACAGCTTATTCACCGGCAACATCGCGATCCAGGGCGGCGGCCGACTTGACGCCCTGAACGTCGCCTCGCTTGGCGGTACCGCGACGACCCGCACGATTTCCATGACGGGCAACTCGATTCTGCGCGTCACGCAAAACGCAACAACGAA
>JBEBTM010000525.1:0-3081 GCA_040393745.1 Thermogutta terrifontis
TTCGCCTGATCGCTTATGGATTGCTCGGCGTGCTACTTATCCTGTTGCTCACGGTTTATTCACTATACCTTTCTGCTCAGCGTGCTCCGGATTTTTATAAAAAAGCCTTGGAGTTATCCCGCGAAGCGCAACAGAGCCGTGCTAAAGCGACCGAAAAGAAAGTTCGGCAAGTCGAAGACGGCCTCCGCCGGGCGAGCCGGGATTGGCAACTCGAACTGACGCTGAACGAACTGAACGGCTACTTGGCTATGGAGTCGGAAAGAGCCGGTTCGCCCCTGAATACCGGCGGTTTTCAGGTTCCGCAGCTTGCTTTGGAAGGTGACCGTATCCAGCTTGCGGCCCGACTCGACAAAAACGCCTTTGCCGGCTATTTGCATCTTTCCGTCGAACTCGCCGTTCCCGAGCCGAACCGCGTCGTTGTTCGAATCCATCGCGCCTGGCTTGGCAAACTATCGCTGTCCCGGGAAAAAGCGGCCCAACAGATCGAGCAGGTTCTCAAGGGGCAAGGCATGCGTGTCACGCTGGACACGAAACAGGACGTTCCGACACTGACGTTGGATCTCGACCTGAGGTACGACGGTAAAACCGGGATCGTGCTCGACAACTTCGAAATCGAAGACGGCACGTTCAAGATCACCGGCTCGACATCGCGCTGACCGGCGCAGACGCCGCGATGGGGCCCTCGTTTTCCTCTCGTTTTTTGGTAGAATATGGTCGTTTGGCTTTTCTCCCACGCTTTCAACGGATCAATCCATCATGTGCGGAATCGTCGGATACGTAGGATCTCAAAATCCCGTGGACTTTTTGCTTCGCGGTCTTCGAATGCTGGAATACCGCGGCTACGACAGCGCCGGGATCGCCGTACCCGGGGACGACCATTTTATTCGTATCGAAAAATGCCCCGGTCGTATCAAGGCCCTCAAGGAACTCGTTGCCGACGCCCATATTCAAGGCGAAACCGGCATCGGCCACACCCGCTGGGCCACGCATGGACTGCCGACCACGGTCAATGCGCATCCCCATATCAGTTTCAACGGAGCCGTGGCCGTGGTCCACAACGGCGTGATCGAGAATTACCAGTCGATCAAAAGCCAGCTTCAAAAGAAGGGCATTGAATTCGTGTCGCAGACCGACACCGAATCGCTGGCCCACCTGATCGCCTATTATCTCCGCGAGGAAATCGACAAAGTCGGTGAGCGAGTCAAAATCGACGAACTGCTGCCCCGGGTGGTCAATCTCGCCTTATCGCAAATTCACGGCACTTACGGTATCGCCGTGGTTTTTCGCGACTTTCCCGAGGTGATCATCGGTGCCAGGCTCGGTAGTCCGCTTATCCTGGGCGTCGGTAAAGGCGAAAATTTTCTGACCAGCGACGCCGCCACGCTCGCCGGTTACACGGATCGAATCATCACGCTGTCCGATCATGAACTCGTGTTCATGACGAAGGACGACTTCACGATTCATCACCGCGATGAAGGTCTGGTCGAACGGCAGATTGAAATTCTCGACATCGATCCGTGCCAGGTCGACCGGGGCGGCTTTGCCCATTACATGCTCAAGGAAATTTTCGAGCAGCCTGAAGCGATTCGCAATACGCTCCGGGGTCGGCTGGATTATGATGCCGCGACGGCGAAATTCGGCGGACTGAATCTCACGCCGCAGCAGCTTCTCGGAGTCCAACGAATTCTCATGACCGCCTGCGGGACAAGCTGGCATGCGTCATTGGTCGGCGAATACCTGATTGAAATGCTGGCCCGGATCCCCGTGGAAGTCGAATATGCCAGCGAGCTTCGTTACAGAAATCCGCCCCTGGATCGGAACTCACTCCTCTTTGCCATCACGCAAAGCGGTGAGACGGCGGACACGATTGCGGCGATGCGTGAAATGAAACGCCGGGGCTATCCGGCTCTGTCGATTTGCAACGTCGTGGGCAGCTCCATCGCACGGGAATCGGACGGCGGAATCTATCTCCATGCGGGTCCCGAAATCGGTGTGGCATCGACGAAAACCTTCACCTCGCAGTGTACCGTGCTGGCCTTGCTCGCACTGCATCTGGGCCGGCTTCGACACTTGAATTTCGAGACGGGCCGGCGGATCATCTCGCAAATCGAGCGGCTTCCGGAATTGGTCGAAGAGGCTTTGCAAACGAGCGACGCGATGAAGCGGATCGGCGAAAAATACGCCCACTGCAGCAGCTTTTTATTTCTCGCACGACAATTCAATTTCCCCACGGCCCTTGAAGGGGCCTTGAAGCTCAAGGAAATCAGTTACATCCATGCCGAAGGCTACGCCGCCGGCGAGATGAAGCACGGGCCCATCGCGTTGATCGATGCCGTTACACCGAGTGTTTTCGTGGCGCCGCAATGCTACGTCCATGACAAAACGCTGTCGAACATGCAGGAAATCAAGGCCCGGGGCGGTCCCGTGATCGCCTTGGTCACGCAGGGCGATACGCTGACGCCGCAAATTGCCGACGATGTCGTGGAACTTCCCCATGTCGACGAATTCCTGCAACCGATCGTGTACAATATCCCTTTACAGCTCTTGGCATACCACGTTGCGGTTTGCCGGGGCTGCGATGTGGACAAACCCCGAAACCTGGCGAAAAGCGTGACCGTCGAATGAAATGCCTCGGCGGACGGATCAACCGAGGGGATGATCGGCAAAACAGGCATTTCGCTTCCGATTCAGTCGATGTGATGAACGTTCCCCACGATGAACCGAACTCTCACGTTTCACCGTCGTCGGTTTCCTCTTCGTCTTCCCACCATTCCTCTTCGGCGACGGGTTCCTCGTCATTGTCCGGTTGAGGCGGACGCGATACGTTCGGATGGGCCGTGGATGCGGCAAGTGACGTCAGGGCTTCCCGATCGGCTTCGATCGCCTTATCCGCCGTGGCCTGCTGCTGCATTTGAAGAATGAGCCGCTGGACCTCCGCTTTTCGCAGCGCGTCCAAGCGGATGGATTGTTCTCGTCGATCGATTTCCCGCTCAATGCGCAACCGCTCCTTTTCCGCCGCTTGCCGTTGCGCTTCGAGTTTTCGAGCCCGACGTCGTCGTTTGAGCACTGAAAGCGGCAGCA
>JBEBTM010000526.1:0-3079 GCA_040393745.1 Thermogutta terrifontis
TCACGCTGCGCCTTGCGCTCGGCAACGTTCATCGTGTCGAGTATCTTGTCCGTGCCGCCCATCTCAAGCAACTTCAGCGCATAGTTCGGGTCGGTGATGAGCCCAGCCGAGAACATATCCATGATCTTCGCCTGCTTCGCCGCCTTGCCGTTGCCGGATATCTTTTGAATAATTTCTCGCCTTGTTTTCTAATTAACGGGTGGGTTCCGAGAAACGGCGATGTCGTAAAGCAGATCGAGAAAAGCGCCCACGTCTTTGGGGGGCAACAAATCGACCATGCCTTCGAGGAATTCGAGCACGAAATCGGCGTGATGGTCGCTCTGCTCGGAAATCGTTTTTAGATGCGGCACCCAGCGGCTTGTCGTCAATACCTTGAGCCCGAGCAACTCCCGAACCGGCGCGACGGCGGCTTCCGATGTCAAGCGACCGTCGCCGATGATCGTAATCAAGGTGTCCGTTGCCGTGGCATTGACCACGGAACATTTCATTGCCAAGGCCGTGAATAAGGCAGCAATGCCGACAAAGCGAATTTCCGTTTCCGGCCTCGCCAAGGCAGCCAAAGCATGCCGGAAACCGTAGTCGTAGTTCTTGTCTCGATTCTCCGAATGAGAGCGTAATGATACCGCAATCCCAGGATCGAGATTTTGCGGCCAAACGCTCAGCATCCACGGAAAATATCCTTCCGCTTCCTCAAAAAACCATTCCACAATTGTATGAAAACCGACACTCGGAAACAGTGAAATATCATCCAGCTTCTCAGGCAGTGGCGGTTCGCACATCGCGGCAATTCCTGTTTCAAACCATCCGGTATTGAAAACGGGCCTTTTGACCAACTGCAATTTGTACGCCGCTCCAGATCCACCATCAGGACCACATTTCGGATGTTTCGATTCTACGGTGGGATCACTTTCAAATGGAGAACGGCACCGTGCCGAAGCAATCCAATAATGAGCAGTTACACCGATTTCCACCTGATCGGCGCCTAGGGCATAACGAACGGCATCGCAATATTCATTTCGTTTGATGTCCGCATCGTTCAGCATTTTCAGGGCCTCTTGACGTCCATGTGGCATCAATCGCAACAAGGCAAGGACTTGATCGTGTTCGGCATGTTCGGTTTTTGCCGAATGAGCTTCGAGCAACCGCTGAACGAATGCAACCGGATCGATCCAACCGTGTCGATGCGTCGGCGCGGAGAGCAATGGACAACTCTTACCTTCGGTAAGAAGGGTCGCAATGGATTCCGCCCTTTTGGAGAATAACATCTTGATCGGACTCGTCGATTTGGGGCACTCGACAGTAAACCACGATTTGTCGGCGAAACTCAAAGACAAAGGGAGTTCTTTGTAACAAAACAAAGTGCCATCCAACCATCTGATTTCCTCATGGAGAATTTCCACGGGAACATCCGATGTTTCAATGATCGGCAGGGAATCCGTGATCCATGCAATCATCAGATGAAATATATCGCTCCGCAAATCATGCCCGGTAAACGGGAACGGATTGAACCAATAGGGTATTTCCTTTTTGTTTTTGTCCCAACAAGTCGCATCCCAGGCGATTTTTTTCTGAATTCTCTGAAGGAGGGGTTTCGCTTTCTCCTCGAAATCGGACGGCTTATCGCTTCCGATCCGAGCAAGGCCGTCCAAGAGACGTTCAATGTCGCCGGCATTCCCGGCCTTTTCCACGAGCCGAACGGCGAGATCGAAAAGTTCGTCAAAAGTTTTGACCGGTTCAATCGTTTCGTAGCGAACCTCGGGCAGCATGGGAGCTGACACGGAGCGAGACGGCGTTTGCTTTTTCGGCGGCTCTTTTTGCCCGGGAATGCTGCGCTGGACTGAAGCGGGTAGCGAAGGCATGAGATTTTGCACTGATTTACCGACTTCCAGGTCTGTGAAACCGTCATATTTCAGGAGCAAATCAAGAGCGGTCTGCTGGATTTCAGCCGCTTCGTGCCGGAGGCCGTTCACAGCCATTCGGCAGACTTCGGGCCACATTTTATCGTTCGTTTTTGCAATCCCATTGAGCAGCGTAATCGCCTTTTTCGCTTTTCCTTTGACAGGTTCGAGGAAAATCGCGGGAATGTAGTGTAAGACATCTTTGTCAGCGATAAGTTTCTCTTTGATCAATTGCTCCAGAACTTTCAGGCCCAAACCTCTCGGCGATGCATTCGGATTGTCAAGTAAACCGAGAAACCGGGCATCTTCAGCTTCTTCTTCGACGGTCACGATACCACGTTTAATCATCAATTCCAGCAAGCCGACGTACCATTTCGATTCATAGTCCGTGAAAGGTCGCGTTAGTGAACGAAAACAACCCTCAAGAACGCGATTTTTCTGGATCGCTTCTTCTTCGATGAGCGTGCAGATCGTCCCTTTCCAATCTTCGCCTTTGCGTTCTTCTTTTTTCCATGATGAGAAATGCGTGTCCCAACTTGTCAGGTTCCAACCTTGCGGAAACCTTTCGAATTCGAACAAAAGCCAAATATCCGATTCGAGCAAATCCTTGTCCCGACGAAGTTGATCGGCAATGGCAATGAATTGATTCCAATCCATTGCATCACGAATCATGGCGGAAAACATGGCGCGGGCAAGTGCCTCGTTCCGGATCGGTTCAATTTCTTTTTTACGAACCAACCGCCGATACTGACGCCAGAAGTCCTCGGCATCGTCAACGGACATGTCGCGCAAACGGGAAATATCAAATTTTTTCGTTTTCTTCGGCATGGTCATTTCTCTGTTTCTTTCTCCTCCAACACCAATTGCACGGCAAGGACATGCTTGCACGGCCCGCGTTCGCCTTGATGCTTGGCGTACCACGGACAGGTACATTTCGACTCCGTTTCACTAATTCGCACGAAATGTTCGACGTCGGTTCCCGCAACGAAGGCTTCGGTACGCTCCGGCGTTTGCTTCGTAATGCGGACCTTACCGGCTTCGATTAGCTTTCTCGCATTGACCAGTCGCGGCTGGAGTTTTTCCACCTGATCCAGATCAAAGGGCAGAACCCGATGAAAGTAGGACGACGTTTCCAAATCGTAACCGACAAGGCCGCGCGTTCCGAGAGCCGACAATGCCGA
>JBEBTM010000527.1:0-3072 GCA_040393745.1 Thermogutta terrifontis
ACCCGGGCTTTGGATATCCGGTTCGTCCTGGATCGAATGGATCGAATGACCGGTGAAGGTCACTGGCTGGCCACGAAATGGGACCAAGACCGTATTGGAGTCGGCGGGTACGATCTGGGAGCCCTCGCATCGCTTCTGGTCTCCGGGCAGCTTCCGCCGGACCATGGACCTGTGCTGGCGGATTCCCGGGTCAAAGCCGTTTTAGCAATGAGCCCGCCGGTACATCGCGGCCGACATTCATTGCGAGATGCTTATGCGGAAATCGATATCCCCGCCTTGTTCATTTCGGGCACGGAAGATGACGGCATCGTGGGAACCACGAAAGCGGGACAACGGCGGATTCCCTTCGATTTCATGGGCGACTCAGACCGATACCTGGTCATTTTCAGCGGAGCCGACCACCAGATTTACGGTGGACATTATCTTTCTAGGCGTGCTTCAAAAGACAAGCCGTTCCAGGCGGCCATCGTTCGAACATCGACCTGTTTCTGGCAGGCCCATCTTTCGGAAGACACTCGAGCCCAGGCCGTTATGCAAAGTCGGGCTTTGAATTCCCTGGTCGGACTTTCGGCATCCGTGGAACGACGCTTCGCCGACACCGAAGCCAGTCAGGGCGAACCCGAACGACAGGAAACCGATCGCGAAACTTCGAAATCGTTTCCCCAGACAAGGCTTTACCAGAGC
Source organism: Thermogutta terrifontis (assembly GCA_040393745.1). GTDB lineage: Bacteria > Planctomycetota > Planctomycetia > Pirellulales > Thermoguttaceae > WRKP01. Next base: position 685 of record JBEBTM010000527.1, read on the forward strand.
ATTATGCAAGCGTATTAGGCTTGTTGGGAGATTTTCAATATGGTAAAGTGGTGTGAGGCTTTCGCTTGTAATTAATCGGCCAAATTTCTCACTCGGCTCATTTCCGGCGAAAGCCTATGTTCTCCACTTTCCATTTTTCCTCCTCCTTTCGTCATGGATTTTTTCGAACGGCAACGTCGCGCACGACGATGGACGGGCTGGCTCATCCTGGCCTTCCTGCTGGCGATTTTCGTCGTCGGATTGAGCGTCCATGTCGGCGTGATGGGTGTGATTCTTCTTGCCGACAAAAACGATCACGGCTCCTTTTTTCGAGGTATTTTCGAACATCCGGAAAGCCTGACAGTATTTATCGTTTCGCAAATAGCCGTTGCCGCGATTGTCGGACTCGGCAGTCTTTTCAAGATCAAGAGGCTGGCCGAGGGCGGCGGAGAATACGTTGCGGAAATTCTCGGCGGGCGTGAGGTGAGCCCCTACACGTTCCGCTTCGAGGAAAAACAACTCCTGAACATCGTCGAGGAAATGGCCATTGCCGCAGGCATGATCGTTCCGGCCGTGTACATTCTGGACAAGGAACACCGGGTCAATTCCTTCGCCGCCGGATTCGACCAGGACAGCGCGGTCATCGGCATTACACGCGGCGCCTTGGATTACCTGACCCGGGACGAATTGCAGGCTCTGGTCGCTCATGAATTTTCGCACATTTTGAACGGCGACATCACGTTGAACATGCGCACCATCGGCGTGCTCTACGGATTGAGCATGGTCACGCAACTCGGCCTGGCTTTTTCGCTTTTGCACCCGGATATCCAGGAAAACGAAGACATGTCCGCCCTGTCGTTCATGCTTTTCCACCCGGTTCTTTTCGTAACATTTCTCGGAGGTATTTCCTTTGCCCTACTGGGCTCCTTCGGTTGGATGCTCGGGGCGGGCATCAAAACGGCCATCGCAAGGCAGCGCGAGTTTTTGGCCGATGCTTCGGCGCTCCAGTACACCCGCAACCCCGGCGCGCTGAAAACGGCATTTATCAAGACCGGCTGTCCCCGCGTCGGCACGATGGTTTATTCGGCCCACGCTTTGGAGGCGTCGCACATTTTCATCGGCAACGTCTTCAACCGATCAAGTCGCTGGAATCCTTTCGCGGCCCATCCCGACTGGACATCGCGTATCCGGCGTTTCGATCCGGGCTTCAACGGCGTCTTTCCCGAAAGCGTGCCCCGGATTCGCCGTTACGGAAAAGATGCCATTACCGGAGCGCCCTCGGCGGCCATGATCGACGAACTGCTCGGTTCGACCAATCCCCGATTGGGCCGATTCTTCGCCCGAAAGCGAATCGAAGAAGCACGACTCCAGGGGCCTCGTCAAACACAACCGGTCGTTCATCACGCCGAAAACATTTCCGACACGGAAATTCCGTCCGAGGAATCGCAACCGAATGCCGCACCACTCCCGTTGACACTGCCGCCGGTGATCCGCGGTTCGTTGAAAACCCCGGCAGGCGTTTGCTCGCTGATTTACGCGTTGCTTCTTGACAAGGAACAGCGGTACCGTGAGCCGCAACTGGTCGAACTGGCCGGGCTCCTGCCAATGTCGACGCTGGAGCACGTTCAATCGATTTCTCGCGCCGTCGTCGAATCCTTTTCCATCCGCGACACGCTCTCGCCGACACCGCAAGCCCGCAAACGACGCTCCGCGTTCATTCGGATCCGCAACAAAACGCTCAGCGAAGGATTGCCCAAAATTCGCGAACTTTCCATCGAGGACTACGCTCTTTTCCGACGCATTTGTATGCACTTGAACGGCAACCCCCAGAAAATCAATCTGTTCCGGTACACACTGTTTACCGCCTTTCAAAACGGGTTGGATTCGTATTTCAGCTACGGGAATGCGAGTCGAAACAAACGAGCCGAACCCGCTCCGCTCCAATCCCTTTCGGCCATTGAACCGTCCTTGCGTCTGGCCCTGTCCTACCTCGCCTACGCGGGTCACGGCAATCGGGACGATGCAATGGATGCCTTTCAATCGGGTCTGAAAATCGTGGGGCTTCGTGATTCGGGTCAAAACGGCATCTTGCTCCCGATCGACGACTGCACATTCCGGGCCTTGGATGAATCGCTCCGCCGAATGCAAACCGCCACGCCGCCGATCCGTGAAAAATGCCTGCTCGCTTTTCGCACCGTTTTATGGAACGACGGCAAAATGACGAGTCGGGAAGAAGAAATCTATCTCGCCGTCTCGACTGCGCTCGCAACTTCGGATCATTGATCCTTCGAGCCGGTGTAATACTTCACGGCCGATTACGACCCCGTCGTGACGGTCTGATCGGTCTTTGTTTGCACGAGTCTGGGATATTGTCATTGAAAAGGAAACCGAACAATGAATCGAAGTGCA
>JBEBTM010000528.1:0-3066 GCA_040393745.1 Thermogutta terrifontis
TTATGGAAACCATCTCCGAACGAAGTACAAGGACGTGACGCCCGGTTATCACATGAATAAGCGTCACTGGAATTCCATTTCACTGGATGGCGATTTCAACGATCAACTGCTCGAAGAGTTAATTGACGATTCTTATGAGATTCTGCTGTCTTCGTTCAGCAAACGAATTCAAGAGGAAATCCGGAAAGGCAAAAAAGCGTAATCGTCAGACCGCTCCGTCGGCGGCGATCTTGACGAGTTTGATCCCGAGGCCGGGCTTGCGGGTCGCTTTCTTCGCTTGTAAAAAACGTTCCGCTTCGATCAGGTCTTTGAGGGAATGCTGCTCGACGCTACCGGAATCGCCTTCGACCCGTTTCGGTCCCTTGGCATTTTCCAGAATGATGTCTTTGAGTTCCGTCGTTCCGTCATCGTCCTTGTTTGTCGTTGTTTCGGTCATGTCGGGTTCTCCTTGAAAATCAAGAATCACATTGCGGTGAAGGTCGAATGTTTTCCACGGAAAATGAAATTTTTCCATATTTCCATGAAAAAACCGTTTTCCGCTCCCAAAGAAGGAATCGCGGACATCCCGAAAACATCCTCCCTCCTAAATTCACATAGCGGCGAAGGCCGGATGTGTTCCGCGAAAATGTTCAGCGATGATACCGGCGTTGGGTCTGGATCGTGGACAGCTTGATCCGCTCGCGTTTCAGGATCAGTTGCGACTGGAACGTCGCCAGTTCCGCGCCTTGGATGGAGGCGCCGACGGCGCAACCGACCAGGCAATCCAGCCAGTGGTTGTCGGGCCGGGAGGCACGGACCTTCCATTCGTCGACCGTGCGAGAATAGGCCATCGTTCGGACCCGGTATTCGGCGGTCAGGTGTTCCGCGAGAAGCTGGTGGCGTTTCGGATCATGTCCGAACAGGGACAGGCAACCGGGATCACCCATCAGGATACCGAGCCGGGCATGCACGAAAGTCTTCCAAAAATTCGTATCGATCATGACGTGGCGAATGCCGCGCGTGCCCGTCGCGCCGGGAATACGCCAGTGCCGCCCGATCCGGTCGCCCCGGTTCTTTTTATGTTCGGAAAAAGGTAAACTGGACGCACCGACGTACTGGCCGTGCGAGGGGAACAGGACCGCCGAATGCTTCGACTGGCGGCAGTATTGATAGATCACGTCTGAAGTCTGGCCCCAGCCTGCATCGATAAGTCCTCTGTCAACACACATTTCCGTTCCATCCTCCCGGAAATAGACTCGGTCGAGCCGTTCCTCTTCCAGCTTCGTCAGGGCCGAATAGATCGCCGCTTCCAGACCGGCGCCCCCGGTAACGTGCTTGATCGTCCGCTGGCAGTCGCGGAGCAGAAAATACTCCCGCTCCTGGTCCGGCCACGTCCCGTAATCGATGATGTATCCCGTAAAGTTCGGTTCCCAGGCGACGAGCATCCAGTACAGCGCGTTCTGGTGGACGTCCGCGAACATCGTCACATGCTGGCACGTCGCCGGAACGACCGCGCGCGGATATCCGTTCGTTTTCTCGCTGATCTCCTCGACGGTCAGCATTTCCTCGCCGAGATCTTCGACTTTCGGTTCGTTCTGATACTCACTAAAAAACGCTAGTTCGTCCCGAATCTTGAGATTCATCGCGTTCTGGACGGCGCTGATTTCGTCCGAATTGTGACGTTCCGGCCACGCGACCAGGGCTCCGGCGTCCATTTCGAGTCGATGCTCCCGGTAGAATTCGGTGGCGATCGTGCCGTCGCCGTCGTTACGCAGCGATTCCCGGCGCAGTTCGGCATAGGTTTCCCACAGTGTTTCGTTCGTCGGAAAGGAATAGACCAATTTTGTCCGCTCGCCCTGCCAGTCCGGATGTTTTTTACGGTCGAGAATCGCCGAGGCCATATCCCCTGGCCGAATAATCGTACAGGCCATGAGTCCGGCGATCTTTTTGCCCGGTCCCGCCATGCCCAACACGTCGCCGCCTAAAATCGCTTCCCGACGTGCCGACTGTGAAATGGACCAGGCCGATTCGGTCGTTTGCGGGTCATCGATCAAGACGAGGCTTGGCCGCTCCACGCGCCCGTCGGGCCGGGCATGTTGCTGGCCGCGAATATCGCTGCCGTGCATCCCGCTACAGGTGATCACGACGCCGCTGGCCCGGGAACCTTCGATGGTCGGCAATACGACCTTGTCAGCGGACCATTCGATTCGCGTCGGCTCACCGAGGTGTTTTTGGCCCTTCTGGCGGTTCGAAATGCGTTCCAGGCATTTCACCGGAAAACAGACTTCCGGAAAATCCTCCTGCAGCGGCACGTTGCATTCCAGCCAGGTTTTGATGTTTTCCAGAAGATTTCGGGCGCGATCGGCACTGGCGGCGATCAAACACACGAAGGGCGTCGCTCCGGCAAGAGCCGCCCAAACCACGGCGGTCTGGCACAATACCGTGTTGTGCGTCGGAACATAATTGTATCCGGCCAGGTACAATTGGCTTTCTGAAGCGACCTGAATACAGCGAACGGGAACCGATTCGATCGGCCTCACCGAGACGATGTACCGGGACCGGAAATGAGGATACGATTCAGGCAGCCGGTACATGTAACCGTCCGCGATGGAATCGGTTTGTCGGGTTTCCCATCGGAGGCCGTTATGCACCCGCCACAGATGCTCGCCGTCGCAAACGATCTTTTCCCCATCGGAAAACCGGACTTCGAAACACGGATGATCGTGCATCGTTTCCGTAGCGAATTTCACCTTGCACGGAACGCAGTTTTCGTCCAGCACGAAATCGCCGACGTCCACCGTTCCCATCGTTTTCCAGAAAACGTAACCGTCCCGAACGGTCGGGATCGGCGTATCGAGAGCCAGGGCTTTTCCGCTGCCGCGCGGCATGGCCAGGGCGAACAGGCCGCCATGCAGCACGGAACGTTCGATCTTTTCAATGACCCGAAGATGGTCCTCCGACCATTTCAGGTAAAACACTTCGCTGAAATAGTTTTCGCAGAACGTTTTGAACGACCGTAGCGAGGCGGCTTTCCGCTTCGGATCGACGACCCCCGGCAATTCACCGATATCCTGGGCGGCGCGAACG
>JBEBTM010000529.1:0-3031 GCA_040393745.1 Thermogutta terrifontis
GCTGCTGCTGCACTTCGCCGAGACCGACCCCAACGTCAATGCCACCTGGCCGGCCTACGAGGCGGCCCTGAAAGCGGCCGGCAAGACCTACGAAGCGCACGTCTACCCCGGCACCAACCACGGTTTCCACAACGACTCCACGCCGCGCTACGACGAAGCAGCCGCCAAGCTGGCCTGGGATCGCACCCTCGCCTGGTTCCGGCGCTACCTGAGCTGAGCGGTCGCACGACGCTGCAATGATATTAGATGGAATGATGGCGAAAATAAAAATATAGGATTGGATTTATTTCTGATCGACCACCACCATGACGGTCGTACCGAGAGGCTTCGCAGCGCGGAATGCCTCCTGTGCTGCCGGCGAAGCGACATCGAGCCGCACGGCCCTACTCATCGATTTCAGGAGTGTTTCCATGACCATGAACGCCATTATCTGGCCCGAAGGCTACGTCCCGGGCTTCACCGAGAACTTCGCTTCCAACGAGGTCATCGTCGCCGGCCTGAGCGCCGCCGACGTGTGGCCGCTGCTGGCTGAACCGGCCAAGTGGCCGACGTACTACGCCAACTCCGCCAACGTGCGTTTCCACGACGGCAAGGGGCCGCTGCTGGCTGATGGCGACCGCTTCTACTTCGAGACCTTCGGCTTCCCGGTCCAGGCGCAGTGCAACGAGTACGTCCCGCCAGCGGCCGGCCAGCCCGGTCGCGTGGCCTGGCACGGCTGGGCCGGCGAAATCGGTGCCGACGACCGCCTGGATGTGCACCATGCCTGGCTGGTCGAGGATCTCGACGGCGGCCGCGTGCGCATCCTCACCCAGGAAGCGCAGAAGGGCCAACCGGCGGCCGAACTGCACGCCGCCAAGCCCAACCCGATGATCAACGGGCATCAGGACTGGTTGGACGGCTTGGTGGCCGCGGCCCGTGCCGCCAGGGAGGCAAAGTGATTTCCTACACCGAGTTCAGGAGATCCTTCCCATGAGCACCACCATCAAGATCCTGGTGATCCTCACCTCCCAGGCGACCATGGGCGACGACCCGCGGCCGACCGGCGTGTGGTTCGAGGAACTGTCCACGCCGTACTACGCCTTCGTCGATGCCGGTGCGCAGGTGGATATCGCCTCCATCGCCGGCGGCGAGATTCCGATCGACCCGCACTCGCTGGAGGCCGAAGGCAAGAATCCGCCCAGCGTCGAGCGCTTCCTCAAGGACGCCTCGGCGATGCAGAAGATCGAGGTCTCGATGAAGATCGATGGCCAGTCTACCGAGGGCTATTCGGCGGTGTTCCTGCCTGGCGGGCACGGCACCATGTGGGATCTGCCCAAGAGCACCGAGCTGGCGTCCCTGCTGTCCACCGCCTGGGCCGAAGGCAAGGTCGTCTCGGCGGTCTGCCACGGCCCGGCCGGGCTGGTGAACGTCAAGGACACCAACGGCCAGCCACTGGTCGCCGGCCGCCGCGTGGCGGCCTTCACCGACAGCGAGGAAGCGGCCGCCGGACTGACCGACAAGGTGCCGTTCCTGCTGGAGACCCGCATCCGCGGGCTGGGCGCCAAGTACGAGAGCGGCCCGGATTTCCAGCCTTTCGCGGTGCGTGACGGCAAGCTCGTCACCGGGCAGAACCCGGCTTCATCCGAGGAGGTCGCGCGCCTGGTACTGGAAGCCGTCCACGAGACGCGATAGCCCCCGCCATCGCCGGTGCCGCCTGCCCATGGCGGTGCCAAGCCATCGCCCGCGTCCGCCTGGCGGTTCGCGGGCCGGCCTCTTTTATCCATCCAGAACCATCGAGGTACGTCATGTCCGCATTGTTCACACCGTTCAAACTGAAGGACGTCACTCTTCGCAACCGCATCGCGATCCCGCCCATGTGCCAGTACCAGGCCCACGATGGCTACGTGAATGACTGGCACCACGTCCACTACGCCGGCATGGCGCGTGGTGGCGCCGGACTGGTGATCGTCGAGGCCACCGGCGTCTCGCCTGAAGGCCGCATCACCCCTGGGTGTACCGGCCTGTGGGAAGACGGTCAGGTGGAAGGCATGGCACGCATCGCCTCGGCCATCAAGGCGGCCGGCGCGGTGCCCGGCATCCAGATCGGCCATGCCGGCCGCAAGGCCAGCGCCAACAAGCCGTGGGAAGGCGATGACCACATCGCCGACGGCGACGGCCGCGGTTGGCCGACCCTCGCGCCCTCGGCTGTCGCCTTCGGCGGCGGCCTGCCGAAGGTGCCGCAGGCCATGACCCTGGACGACATCGCTCGGGTCAAGGCCGATTTCGTCACGGCGGCCAAGCGTGCATTGGCGGCCGGTTTCCAGTGGCTGGAACTGCACTTCGCCCACGGTTACCTCGCGCAAAGCTTCTTCTCGCCCATCGCCAACCAGCGCACCGACCAGTATGGCGGTAGCGCCGAGAACCGCGGCCGCTTCCTGCTGGAGACGATGCAGGCCGTGCGCGAGGTGTGGCCGGAGCACCTGCCGCTGACCGCGCGCTTCGGCGTGGTTGAGTACGACGGGCACGACAGCGCGTTCTACCCCGAGGCGGTCGAGCTGGTGCGCAAGATGCGCGACGGCGGCCTGGATCTGATCGACGCCAGCATCGGCTTCTCCACCATCAACGGCAAAACCCCGTGGGGGCCGGGCTTCTTCGTGCCGGTGGCCGGCCGCGTCAAGCAGGACACGCAGATGCCGGTGGCCGCGAGCTGGTGCATCGACGACCCGCACATGGCCGAGCAAGCGGTGGCCGAAGGCCAGATGGATTTGGTGCTGATCGCCCGAGCACACCTGGCCAATCCGCACTATGCCAACCAAATCGCGCTGAAGCTGGGTGAGCCGCAGCCGGCCCAGGTGCTGCCGGTATCCTATGGCTACTGGCTGTCGCGCTACCGCGGCCCAGGCAAGGGCGCAGCGCAGTGATGCGTCGCCGCCAGCGTGGGGCCGGCGGCATGGCAGCACAATGCTTGATCGTGCTGCTGGCTTGCTTGCCGGTATTGGCCGTGGCGGCGGAACTGCCGCCGCGGCTGCTGTTGGTGATCTCCAAGACCGAG
>JBEBTM010000530.1:0-3014 GCA_040393745.1 Thermogutta terrifontis
CCTGGCGATGTAGCGGCGGCTTGTTACAAAAATCGGCGGTACCAAAGGTCCGCGTGAACCGAGACGGTTCTTTCTCAAAAATCAACACGGTCGGGAAGTGGTCGCCCTCCGAAACGACGACTCCGTTCCTGAAATCGATTTTTCCATGCCTCTGTCCAGGATCGACGAAAAACTCGTCGAGGCCGTCATGCGGCACTTTTCCCTGAACGAGCCCTCGACCCGGCCCAGCCACTGCCCGACGCGGCTTTGCGTGTTCCGGGTCAGCGAACCCGATTGCGTATCGGAACTCATCGCGGTATTCGGGTGGGATTTTTGGGTTCGGAGGGCTTGCTCTCCGACCGGAAACCACGGATCAAGAATCCGTTGGAAAGATGGTTATACCGCAAATTGATGAAAAACGCTAACAAACGTTCGTCAAAATTTGGACCAACGAAAGATGTTTTGCATCTTTACTAAAAAGAAGGTTTTCGTAACTCTTTGAGCCACAAAACCTTAAAGCTCCCCGGGAAGGACTCGAACCTTCGACCTACGGATTAACAGACAACGAAGGCCGGTTTTCGTAAGGCACTGAAATACAAGGGCTTTCGACGCAACTCTCGTTTCGTTTTGGGCTTGCAATCAAGGCAAAATGTGACGTTTCGTAGCAAAACATGCTCTTTTTGACGTCACCAAATCGGGCTCCCAGCTCTGAATTGGGCTCTGGAACGTCGAACAACATCCGTGAAGAACGGGACGTTGAAACAATCGCTCTACTTACGGTAGGTGCTTCGCGAATTCGTCCAGCGTCTTGCTGTCCAAGGCCACATCGATCAAACGATCCAGTTCTTCAATGTCCGTAATTGCATGAATCCTTTTTTCCAGCGAACCGGGTGCCGCTCGCGATCCGGTTTCCTTCGTCCGGCAAGCGAACCGGAGCGGTTGAGGCGTCGGTGTTGATGCAGTACGATTGTTTGATTTTCGTTTTCGCCAGGTCCGCCAGGTCTTCCAGTTGATCGGCGATTCGATCGCGCCAACGGCAGACCGAACTCTCGGCGATCTTGACCTTCGAACTTTTCAGCAGCCGCCCGATCTGTCGGTGGACCGGCAGATGATCGCAATATTTGTTCACTAACACCGCCGCGATGAACTCCGTCGTGACCGATCCGTGATCGATGTTGCGAATCGGCATCTCGGCGATGATGATCTTGTTGCCGAAACAGTCGCAATCCGGTTTCATCCGTTGACGAATGAAGCGGATCACTTCGAGCACCATCGGAATGTAGTTCAGCACTTCCGTGATCTCGACGCCCATCGGGACGTACTCCTTGCCGCAACTTGCGCAACGACATTCGTCCGGATGCAGCGAAACATGGGCGTCGCGCCGTGAAATCTCCGGTGGAAACGGCTTTCGCCCGCCTCCGCCGTTTTTGTCGCGTTTTTGTTTCGGCTCGTCGGAAGGCGGCTACCGCGTCGGCGACGGCCAATCCAAAGATGCCGCCAAGTATTTTGCTTTCCAGTTTTTCATTTTCCATATTTTATCGTCCGTTTCGGATATTGACCCCAGCATACGGCTGTGAGATTGACCAAAAACCGGATGGCATACGGTGAGACATATCGGGAGGAAGATGCAAAGTAAAATCAAGATGACTTTACGTCCCGTTGTGTCCTTCGCGGCTACTCGTTAAACTATAGTTCCAGATTCCGAAATATTTTGTGTAAACCATCTCTTGCGAAACGCCCCAACGAAAGATTGTCCGGGCATAAGCAAGCAGCTTGTTGACGTAATTGTAAGAGAACCGGCCTGACAACTCCAATTGACGCTGAACGGTTGCCAGGGCTTTCGGCCCAAATTCATCAACGGGAATATCGCCGTAAGAATTGACGACTTCCTCGGTGATGGTTTTGCAGTGGCCGTAATCCCGCGAATCCAAGACGCCGACCGCCCACTCCGCATAGGCAAGAAAGAGGTCGGCGACCACGGTATGACCTTTGGTCCCGACAATGGCGGCTTGGCGGTTGACCTTCCATTCGGAAACGAAGCGGCTGTAATTCCTCTTGGCTTCGTCGGAGGCCCAACGGCCCAAGGACTTTCTTTTCCCGCTGGAATAGACAACGGCAAAGTTTGGGTGGACGATTGAGCTTCGGCATAACCTTTTTCCTCCTTTCGACCCCCGCCGCAAAACCAGTGGGGGTTTTCTTGGTTTGAAAACCGGAAGGTTATACCAATTGATTAGAGTCGCAAGTCTTGAATGTATCAAGTTTTAAGAAAACTCCCCGGGAAGGACTCGAACCTTCGACCTACGGATTAACAGGCTACCGGGAGAAAAAAACGCCTCCTTGCGCTAAACGTACTAAAAGTCAAGAGTTCCGCGAAATATGCAAGCATATTTCCGCTTTTTTCAAACATAAGATAGTGGAAAATCATAGAATATGAGGGAACTTTTGACGGCACATTTTTCGACACACCTATTATAGTCCATATAATATTTTGTGAATATATAATCAATTTCACCTTAATAGTTCGTAAGGCTCATAACCTCAAGGCCGTGGGTTCGAATCCCACCCCCGCCACCTTGATTCACAAGCGGATTTTTAACATACGTTTTAAGGGAAACCCCAATAAGCCTTGGACTTAAGCTTGTGAGTTCAAGGCTTTTTTACGCACTCATTTTTAGCCTTGATTCCCTACTGATTAGCTAAACTTACGCTTTTCGTGCAAGGACGTGCATCTGTGTGTGTGTAGACGTGAGAACGTAGCGGGGAACGGGCCTTTTTCCCCGCTTGGCTTTCCGGGCTTTTTGGCTCCCAAAATACCCGATTTTGGAAAACTCGTGATGCGTCGAACCGCCGACCTTGAGGCATTTTGCATCACGCCCGATGAAAAAAACCTCACGACCTATGAACGAAAAAGCCTCTAAGTCACAGCTTCGGAGCCTCAAGGTCGGGGGTTCAGATCGCATCCTCAAAAGGACATTCACTTTACAGAGCCGTTCAAAACCGATAAAGTTTGAAATTTAATCTATTCAGGAATTTGG